>JAAUPS010000054.1 GCA_012033015.1 Phormidesmis sp. RL_2_1 | reverse complement strand
TTGATCACATTGATGAGACCTTGATGAGACCTTGATGAGACCTTCAACAGTTAAAGCTTTGAGTAAGGGCTAGATACGTTAGGGCTAGCAGGATTCAAAAGCCATTTCAGACGGGCTCATCTGAACAGGCTGATTTGAACCCTATTGAGGCCAGATACTTAAACTTTAAGAGGCCAGATACTTAACTTTAAACTAAGAGTATTTTGGATGCAGATGCCTTGCCTTTAGATGTAGATGCCTTGCCTTTATGAGAGGAAGGTATAAAAAGTCGTGATTGCTTCATGATAAACAAAACTGTCACCCTTGCGAGAAGATATTGTCTAAATTCAACAGCTTAGTATCGTGGCCTAGGGGCTTCTATCGCTGCTGCGGATAATGATAGAGCTGCAGGTCGTGATAGATAGGATGGTCATAGCTAAAAATGATGGACATAAATTGTGGATATCAACGGTAAAGCTAATCGGGAGAGGTCTTTAACAACTCAAGATTCGTTGACGGAACAACGACTAGAAAACGAGAAGTTGACCGGGGAAGGCGCTAAGGGGCCGTTGTGCGATCAGATGAAATCGCTCCTATCTAGGCTAGATGACTTAGCACAGCTCATTGCCAATTTGGTCTTAGAAAGCCCGCAAACTGGGCAGAAAGATCATTTGGAACAGGCAACATCAAAGATGGATTTACCCCTTGCTGCGCTCCAAGCACAGGTGGGCCAAATCCAGAGAGAGTTTCAGTTGATTGTGACAGGGCTCGCGGCGGCTGAAACGGCGGCTGAAACGGCGGCTGAAACGGCAGCGGCTATTCGTCCATATCAAACCGAGGCCCACAGGCGGCTACGGCTGTTGGGTGTAGAAGCTATGAAACTGCAAGCAGCAAAGCAACCGGCGACCGTGATACGGGTGCGATCGCACCTGCAAAGCCACCTGATAGAACTGCAAAAATTTGTCCAAGCGATGGCCACAGCGCTGTGTAATTGACAAATGTGATAAAGGAGGGGGTAATCGGGGAGGTACTCAGTTGTGTGATGATAGGAACTGATTGCGATGACTTTAACCTATGACCGATTCCCAGCATTTTCCTGCATTAGAAGCGCCGCTATTTGCTGTTGAAAATTTCCGTGTGTCTTATCCTGGCCAGTCATCGTGGGCTGTAGATAACGTCTCCCTATCGTTGCGAGCAGGAGAAAAACTAGGGTTAGTAGGCGAATCGGGCTGCGGCAAAAGCACATTAGGGCGAGCAGCTATGCGATTACTGCCAGCCGCGACGCGAATTGAAGGCAATGCCACCTTTGAATCGCGCTCGATTTTGGCCTTTTCTGCCTCCGAGCTGCGTCAGTTTCGCGGTGAAGCAGTTTCGTTGGTGTTTCAAGATCCGATGACACGGCTTGATCCCCTAATGACTATTGGGGATCACTGTGTGGAAACCTTGCTGGCCCATCGACCTGAGATGGATAAGCAGCAGGCCAAAGCCATCGCGATCAACACCCTTGAATCGGTGAATATTCCAGCCGATCGCTGGCGGCAATACCCCCATGAATTTAGCGGCGGGATGCGGCAGCGAGTGGCGATCGCCCTCGCTTTGGTGCTCAATCCCAAGCTAATTGTGGCCGATGAACCCACGACAAGTTTAGACGTAACGGTTTCGGCGCAAATTTTAGAGCAGCTTACGGCGCTGTGCTCTGAGCGCAATATGGGGCTAATCATGATTTCCCATGATTTGGCTTTGGTGGGTGAGTATTGCGATCGCATTGCCGTTATGCATCAAGGCAAACTGGTCGAGATTGGCCCCACCCAAGACGTTTTTTATACCCCTCAACACCCCTACACCCAATCCTTACTGGCAGCGGCAAATCAACTCCAGTCTGCCGGAGCACAAAACTCTGCCGAGGCGCTAGAAAGTTCGGACAGCCCCATTTTGAGCCTAAAAAACATCACCAAGCACTACGTTTTAGAACAGAGCTTACTGGGCAAATTGCTGCGCCAAGAACCGCCCGAACCGATCAAAGCGGTAGATGGCGTTTCAATCGCGTTATACCCCGGTGAAATACTGGGCCTTGTGGGGGAATCGGGCTGCGGCAAAAGCACCCTTTCTCGTACCTTGTTGCGTATTGTTGAACCCACCTCCGGCCAAATCACATTTCAAGGCATAGATTTTACCGCTCTATCGCGCTCAGCACTTCAGACTCAGCGGCGTGATATTCAAATGATTTTTCAAGATCCTCACGCCTGCCTCAATCCGATGATGACCATTGGCCGAGGAATTGCCGATCCGCTCTTGATTCATGGGTTAGCAACCCCTACTGAGGCAAAGAAAAAGGTCGAGGCCATGCTGGAGCGGGTGGGGATGACCCCGGTGGAGGACTATTACGACCGCTATCCAGGGGATATTTCAGGCGGACAACAGCAGCGGGTCGCCATTGCTCGGGCCCTCATTACCAAGCCCAAGCTGGTGATTTGTGATGAGCCGGTCAGTATGCTCGATGCCAGCGTGCAGGCCCAAGTGCTAGAGCTGATGCTAGATCTGAAAGATGAACTGGCACTGACCTATCTCTTTATTACCCATGATTTGTGGGTGGCGAAGTATTTGTGCGATCGCATTGCAGTCATGAACAACGGCAAACTGGTCGAAATTGGCACGACCGAGCAAATCTTTAACGCACCCGCCCATCCCTATACAAAAACACTGCTAAAAGCTGCACCACTACTCGCAAAAGCCTAGTCTAACAGCAATGTATCGCCTAACATACCTATCTTCCGACATATGAACTTTCTTGCTTTGTGACATTCCGAAGCGCATACTTTCTACAGTGGCAGAGTTTGAATGGCAGAGTTTGAATGGCAGAGTTTAGATGGCAGAGTTTAGATGGCAGAGTTTAAACCAGTAGCGCCATAGAGGCACATCACCTAACGCTCCACGTCATGACATTAGGGTCATATCATTAGGGTCACATCATTAGGGTCACGGCATCAGGCTAGGTTTTAAGCCGATGTTTTAAGCCGATGTTTTAAGCCGGTGTTTTTTAAGTTAGTGTCGCAGCATTAACCCACCGACTGGATCTGTCGCCTGGGCTTGAATCTGTTGCCATAAGCAAATCCTAAATGACTATTCAGATCATTCGATGGTAGTCAAACAGATATAAACAGAGATATAGGAGAGCGTAATGATATATTTTATATATTGATTAACTCCTCATTTTCCCTGTTTTCAATAGATTTTTATCTATTGAAAGTTTATAAAATATGCCTGTCAAATCACCCTCGTGGCTATCC
Source organism: Phormidesmis sp. RL_2_1 (assembly GCA_012033015.1). GTDB lineage: Bacteria > Cyanobacteriota > Cyanobacteriia > Phormidesmidales > Phormidesmidaceae > Phormidesmis. The sequence goes on along the minus strand of JAAUPS010000054.1, from coordinate 21,300 downwards.
AAATTATGGGTATCTCAGGAGAATCTTGCGGTGAGATGAGTGGAGATTTTCCCTTTAACTGCTTAAGTCTTATGATCAACGCCAATGTTCTTGCCCAAACGAGCTGGCTGATTCCCTGCTACCCCATGGTGGGTGCTGTGCTGTCAATTTTTTGGTCGCCCGCATTCATTCGTCGCACCGGGCCTCGTCCGGCTGGCTATCTCAACCTTATTACGACACTGTTTGCCTTAGTGCACAGCAGTTTAGCGCTGGCATCTGTTTGGCGTCAGCCGCCTCAATTTTTAAGCTTGCCTTGGCTGCACGTTGCTGATCTGCAGCTAGCCCTGCCGTTAGAGATTTCTACCCTGACGCTGGGAGCGAGCTTAGTGATTACCATCCTTAATTTGCTGGTGCAGATATACGCAGTCGGTTACCTGGAAATGGACTGGGGTTGGGGGCGACTGTATGCCTTGTTGGCCTTGTTTGAAGCAGGACTAACGGCACTGGTACTGTGTAATTCGCTGTTCTTTAGCTATATTTTGCTGGAGATTTTGACCCTTGGCACCTATCTGATTGTCGGCTTTTGGTTCAACCAGTCTTTGGTGGTGACTGGGGCGCGGGATGCGTTTTTGACCAAACGGGTGGGCGATTTGATTTTGCTCATGGGTGTGTTGGCGCTGTATCCGCTTGCCGGTACTTGGAACTTTACCGAGCTAGCCCAGTGGGCAGATGGACTTGCCTCAGGCTCTGGAGCATCCGGCTTGAGCCAACCGCAGCCACTGACGTTGGCTTTGATCGGTATTGCCCTCGTGGCAGGGCCAGTGAGTAAATGCGCGCAGTTTCCGCTGCACTTGTGGCTAGATGAAGCCATGGAAGGCCCACTGCCGACGACGATTTGCGCAATTCGGTGGTGGTGGCAACGGGGGCTTGGGTGCTGATTAAACTGGCACCAGTGATTGCTCTATCTCCTTGGGCAACAGGACTAGCGGTGACCATTGGGTCGGTTTCGGCCTTGGGTGGCAGCTCAATTGCCGCAGCTCAAATCGATACTAAGCGAGTGCTCTCTTATTTGGCGAGCGCTTATATGGGCCTGATTTTTATTGCCGTGGGTACTGGGCAAGTGAACGCAGCTCTACTGCTGGTTTTGACCCATGCCGTGGCAACAGCACTGCTGTTGATGAGTGCAGGTTCGATTATTTCAAATGTGGTGAGTCAAGATCTCACCCAGCTAGGCGGTCTCTGGAGTCGCCGACCCATCACCGGGCTCTGTTTTTAGTCGGTATTGCCGGACTGATTGCCCTGCCTCCATTTGGTGGATTTTGGTCGCTTATGGCTTTGCTGGAAGGACTCAGGCTCAGCGGCCAGTGGGGCCTAATAGGGGTTGTTATCGTCACGAATGGGATGGCGGGATTTGCCTTGGTGAGAATGTTTGGACTGATATTTGCAGGCTCAATCAAGCCGATGACGACCCGTGCCAATGAGCCCCTTTGGTTGATTGTTCTGCCGATGGCAGCCATGGCCGGATTGACCTTGCACACGCCGCTGATAATCAGGAATCTATCGTTGTTTCCGGTTGATGCGTCAATGAGTTGGGCCCTGGGTTGGACGCTGTTTTTATCGAGCGTAGGCGGTGTTGGTGCGGCTAGCTGGTTCTACATTTTGCAGCGACTCCGAAGCCCTGAAAAGCTTCTACCGCCGTTGCTTAATCGCCTACTGGCATACGACTTTTATACCCCTAAGGTGTATCAGTTTACGGCGATCGCATTGGTCGATCAACTCTCCAGATTCGCCGACTGGCTAGATCGCTATATCGTCGATGGGGCTGTGAATCTGGTGGGTTTTACCTCTTTGCTGAGTGGTGAGGCGCTGAAATATGCTAACAACGGCAAAATGCAGGTCTACGCTTTGACGATTACTGCTTTTGTGGTGGCAATTAGCCTTTACTTGAGCTGGAGCTATTTCGTTTAATGTTTGTCTTCTGTTCCAAAGCACAAAAACTCTAAAGCACAAAAACTCTAAAGCACAAGAACTATGTTAAGCCCTTTAATCTGGATACCCACCTTAGGTGCTGTGCTGATTGCCTTGCTCCCCTCCAAGCTCAGCCCCGCTCAAGTGCGAAGCGTTGCCCTCGTGATTTCAGGTGCGGTGCTGCTGTGGACGATCGGCCTGTTTACCCAGTTTGATTTGACAACGGCCAGCTTTCAAATGCGGGAGTTTATGCCTTGGCTGCCGATGCTGGGCCTCAATTACGACTTAGCGATAGATGGGCTATCGCTGATGATGATTGCGCTCAACAGCTTGCTGACCTGGATTGCGATTTACAGTAGCGTTCAAAATAAAACCAGACCTCGCTTTTTCTACGCGCTGTTGCTCTTGGTCAGTGGCGGCGTCGCGGGTGCTTTCCTAGCGCAAAATTTGCTGTTGTTCTTTTTGCTCTTTGAGATTGTGCTGGTGCCCCTGTACTTTTTGATTTCCATTTGGGGCGGCGAAAAGCGCGAGTATGCGGCAACCAAATTTTTGCTGTATACCGCGATCGCAGGAGCACTGATTTTCGCTGGTTTTATCGGTACCGTTTGGCTCGGCGGCACCCTTGACTTCTCCTATGAGCAGGCGGCCAAAGCGCAGATTCCACTGTCGGCCCAAGTGATTTTGTTGAGTATTTTACTGGTTGGCTTTGGCATTAAAATTCCGCTGATTCCCTTCCACACTTGGTTGCCGGATACCTATGTAACGGCTTCTCCCTCTGTCGCCATTATGCTGGGCGGGGTATTGGCGAAGCTGGGTACCTATGGTCTGTTCCGCTTTGGGTTGGGTCTGTTTCCTGATGCCTGGACGCTGCTCGCACCCTTTTTGGCGATTTGGGGCGCTAGTAGTGTGATGTACGGGGCAATCACTGCGATCGCCCAAAAAGACATCAAACGCATGGTGGCCTACAGCTCTATCGGTCATATGGGCTACGTTTTGCTCGGTGGCGCAGCCTTTACCCAACTCAGCTTAGTCGGTGCCATTTCCCAAATGGTGTCTCACGGCCTGATTCTGGCGCTGTTGTTTCATCTGGTCGGCGTCGTAGAGGCCAAAGTCGGCACCCGACAGCTCGATCAGCTCAACGGACTGATGAACCCGCTCCGCGGACTGCCTTTGGTGAGTGCCCTACTGGTACTCAGTGGGATGGCTAGCGCTGGCATTCCAGGGTTAGTCGGGTTTGTCACCGAGTTTTTGGTTTTCCAAGGGAGCTACAGTGTCTATCCTATTCCCACGCTCTTGTGCGTGGTGGGCACGGGGTTGACCGCCGTATACTTTGTGATTTTAATTAATCGCACCTGCTTTGGTCGCTTGGATAATCAAAAGGCTTACTACGACAAAGTGGCTGCTAGAGAGCAAGTTCCGGCCTTTATCCTCACAGCTTTAGTGGTGATTTTGGGCCTTCAACCCAACTGGTTGGTACATTGGAGTGAGGCAACTTCCCAAAGATTGGTGGGCCTTACGACAACCGCTGAAGTCAACCTACATCAAGCTTCAACATCATCGGCTGCGCTCTCATCTGCATCATCTGCATCATCGGCTGCGCTCTCATCTGCTGATTCTGTCTCCTAATTTGGTCAATTTGCTTTAGAAAATACTCTTTCTCTTCCATACCTCCCATGACAGCCGCAACTCTCCCTACAACCTTGCCGCCCTCTACCCACGAATTTGCCGAGATTATTCATCGGCTCGAAGCGGGCGGCTCCATGTTGCCAGATACGCCAGATAATCTTAAGCAGATCATCGGCATTTATAAGGCTTACGCCGTTCCTATGGACTTTTATTGGCGTGATTTGCTTTATATCGCCGAGCAGGTTTTTCTCAATCCCTTACCCGCTTTTAAATACTTTATTTCTCAGGAGTATTTAGATAGACCCAATGCCTACGCTGGCGATGACGCTGATTTGCGCATTTGGCGAGGGGGCGGCGATGCCCATCCGGAGCTACGTGCCTTCATGGAAAAGGGTGAAAGCAATCGTAAGTTACCCAAGCTGCTGCATCATCTCTGGCATGACCGCGTCAATATGGAATTTGCCGAAGCCTGTATGCGGGCCATGTTTTGGCATGAGGATATCAATCCGACCTTCAATGCCTATTTAGACAGTGACGAATACCGGCAAAACAGCGACCGGGCCATCCGCGCCTACTTTAAAGGAAACTTGCCCATGCTTGGGCTTTATAAGCTCTTTCCGGACATGTTTCATGAGCAGGTCAAGCAGATGTCCTACTATGCCAACTTAGGACTGTTTTGGGAAGTGATGGCCCCAGTTTTCTTTGAAATGAGTGATCTCTACGATGAGGGTAAACTCACCAGCGTCCCCGAAGCTATGGATTTTCTGGTCAATGGCATTTTTGCCATCGCTGGTCGCCCAATATATCACCATGTTTTCATTCGGGGTGAGTGCTACGAAATCATTCCTAAGTCCCAAGGCTTTACTTGGCTATATGAAGCGGCCTTGCCCTATGTGGAAGCGGTGTTCTATCGGACAGAGCCCTTTCGTGGTACCAAATCCTACAACGCCCAGGCAGAAGAAGTACCGCTCGATCAAAGAGACTTTCACTATGGCATTTTGTACGCCGATGTTTTCCCGGTAGGTAGCGCTGGTATTCCACCGACCTTACTCATGCAGGACATGCTGCACTTTTTACCCAATTATTTGATTGAAGACTATCACAAGCATGGGCGAGGGGAAGATGACATACTCATTCAGTTGGGTATCACCTTTCAACGCTCTATGTATAATGTGACCTCAGCGGTCATTCAAGCGCTCAGAACAGCGTTGCTATATCCGCTAGATGATCCTAATTTGGATCATCTCAAGGCCAACCGGCAGTTTTTTGAACAGCAGATTGATCGATTCAAGCGACCTGAAGCTAGGCTGCGGGATATTCAAGATCAAGGTTACCGTTAATAACTACCGCCTCAGGAGTTTCCATGGATAGTATTGTCGATATTGCGGTTAAGACGGAAGGCTTTTCCACGCTAGTTGCGGCGGTTCAAGCTGCAGGATTAGTAGAGGCGCTGGCAACAGGTGGGCCATTCACGGTATTTGCGCCCACGGATGATGCTTTTGCGAAGCTGCCGCCAGGGACAGTGCAAACTCTGGTAGATAACCCGCCCCAGCTCGCTCGTATCTTAAAATATCACGTGGTTTCAGGCACTTGGAAAAGGCAGATCTAGCTGAGAAAGAGAGTTTGACCTCGCTGGAGAGTTCCCCTATTCCGATACGGGTTAAGCCCAATTTTGAGGTCAAAAATGCCACTGTTGTGGCTGCGGATATTGAAGCGGAGAATGGCGTTATCCATGTGATTGATAATGTCATTTTGATGGGCTAGGAGCTGGTAGGGACTGGCGCGAACATCAGTTCTCAGACTAAGCCAAGGGCAAGGGGGCAAGGGTACTGGTGGTGGCCGGATGGGCTGGCGGGGTTCTTAGCGCCTTGTTTGAGGCTTGATTTTTAAGGCTTGATTTTTAAGGCTTGATTTTTAAGGCTTGATTTTTAAGGCTTGATTTAAAGTCTTGTTTAAGGGTTTGTTTAAGACCTTAGGCTCTGCGACATTTGCTGCCAACGTTTCACCCGATTGCTGAACTGCCTAGGAGCAGTTGAGCAATTGGGCTTTTGGGCAAGCTAAAGGTGACGATTTTTGCGCGATCGCACCCCATTGTTGTGAATACTTTCAATCTCAATAACGCTATTCCTGTGCTGTCGAGCCTGCCTCCTGAAGCGCGTGATTGGCTCACTGGCCTGCCCTGGCAGCAACGCCGCTATGTGCTTTCGCTGTGTCATTTGGTCTGTGCAACCCCTTCCGCTCAGCAGGCAGAGTTTTTGGATGCTTATACTGCTGAGGGGTTGCTTTCTCGCATTGTGCACGACGCGGATACTTGCCAGCGGGTCAATCAGCACTTGATCCGTTTTCATAGTGAAGCCGCGATTGATGACGAAACCCTCAGAAAATACATTCGCCAAGTCTATTTGCATTCGGTCAAAGATGCGCGATCGCGCCCTGATCTACATCTAGAAACGGCCCTGATGCTAATGGGTAGTGCCCAAGAGCACAACAGCGTTCTCAGCTATATATTGGGTTTTGAGATCTTGAAGCTGCTATTTGCCATGAGCTGGCAGCAGCATGAAAGACTGTATCATTTGCAACCCAATCAGGATGACTTTACCCGTGAGTACATTCGCCCCGTGCAAGAAGCCCACAAACGCCACGGCATCGTCACACCTAAAGATGAAAAAACTTTTTTGCGCGACGCGATTATTTTATTCGACAACCCAAACTCCATCCTCAACGCATGGTTGGCCTGATTATTGAGTCTTTTTCCGCTGACAAAATCATTGAACTGGGGTTTTCTGTACTCCGCCATCCCAATGCCATCCATTACGATCACGACTATATCTACGCGCAAGATCTTCCTGTCGAGGGTGCCCTAGCAAGCCCAGTCGATGATTTTTCGACCCTGTTTACCACTGAATAATAAAACCTGAATAATCAATAATAACGCCTGCTCATAGACTCTCGGCCTTTATCCGGGTTGTGACGATACTGTGAGTGATCGCTTTGCAACGCGACGATAAGTAGCGATGCATTATAGTGTTGACTGGGCAGTCGGTGGCCAAACTAGACTCCCCACGAGCATTGCCAAAAATTGCTGGCCAAAGCTCGAATCGCTCAAAACTCGAATCGCTCAAATAACAGTTTGTCAACATGATGAATTCGTCAACATGATGAAAGTTAACCGGTTCAACCCCAAAATTCTGGTTAGAAATATGCGTTACGGGCCAATGCGTTATGGGCCAACTAGCTTAGCCATTGGGGCCTCAGTTTTGGCTGTTTTTTGCGGTCATAGCCCACAACAAGATGGGCAATTTACCTTCCCCTTGGCGGTTGGTGCTGTTGCCCATGCACAGACAATAGCCCAAGTGAGCGAGCAACCTGACTGGGCTGTTGTTGAACGAGAAATCATTGCCGAACATAACCGTGTCAGACAAAATCCGCAGAGCTATATTCCTATTTTGGAAGCATATCTCGCTCGCATGGATACGAGAGGCAACATTCCCAATGGCTGTGGCCCTAACTGTACCCTGCTCACACAAGAAGGGCGAGCTGCTGTACAAGAAGCCATCAACTTTTTGCGTAATCAAACCGCCGTGGGGCCGCTCACCCTGTCAGAGGGGGCAGCCCAAGCGGCCAAAGCCCATGCGCAAGATCAGCGCAACGGGGCCATTGGCCACATTGGCTCAGATGGACGTAATTCATCGCAGCGACTCAGTCGCTTTGGGGTACAAAATTCTAGCTCAGGCGAAAATATTGACTATGGCTCTAGCACAGCGCAAGAGGTGCTCGTCAGCCTCATTGTGGACGATGGGGTAGCCAATCGGGGCCACCGGGCTAACATTTTTTCACCCGATTGGACCATGGCTGGTGCAGGCTGTGGTGCCCATGCCACTTATCGTACGGTTTGCGTGATTGACTATATAAAAGTGCCCCAAGCGACGGCTGGAACAGGGGCAACGAATGCTTCCCCGTCCGGCTCACAGCAGTCTGGCACACAGCAGTCTGGCTCACAGCAGTCTGGCTCACAGAATAGCTCCCAAACCATTGCCAGCAATCAACTGAGAGTGATCAACAATGGCACAGTGGCGCTACTATCACTCAAAATAGCAGACGTTGATATTTTAGGTGGCCCTTTAGCAGTAGGCCAATCTCGTGATATTACGCTAGCAGCTAACCAAAGCTGCCGGGTCAATTTAGCCATTCAGCTCGGCGGCAACTATCGCAACCTAGATTGGAATAATCTTGATGTATGCGGGGCCACCATGAACATCAGCGATCGCAATGGGTTTAGGGTCAGCTACTAAAGCTGTATTCGCTTTGATAAGCTCTCGTTGGTGCGTCGAACCCGCAGGTGGTGCCATCGGTATGAACCACTTCATCCTCCCAAGGCAAACGATAGTGACCTGCAACCATATCTTTCATGTAGGTATAGGGGCAATCTTGCGCCCCCCCTTTGACGGCAACATAGCCCCGATGGCCAAACTGGTAAATGTTATTTTCCACACCCCAGTGCTGACGCGCTTCACGCACCAAATCGGGCCGAACTTCAGCCGTGATGATTTCATCAGGTCGGTGACTACCCATGACCAAAGGCTCGCCATCAAAGTTCACAATCATACCTTCGCCCATAGAATCAAAGCTGCCGTCACTACCACACATACAGACCGAGGCGGTCACCATTAGGTTGCAAAAGGCGTTAGATTGGTTGGTAATTCGCCAGCTATGGCGAATAGGCGCGGTATAGCCCGCTGTGCGAATCATAATGTCAGCACCTTTGTAAGCGCATTCTCTGGCCATTTCCGGAAACATCCCATCGTGACAAATAATCAGCGCTAGCGTGCTACCGTTGGGGCCATCACATACGGGAATGCCGATATTTCCAGGCTCCCAGGGCTCGACAGGCACCCAAGGATGCAGCTTGCGGTAGTAGAGTTTTAGCTCACCTTGATCATCGATAATCAGCCCGCTGTTATAGGGATTACCGTTGGGATTGTATTCCATGATGGAAAAGCAGCCCCAAATTTTATGTTCTATACAAGCTGATCGAAAGGCTTCGACTTCTGGCCCATCTAACCGACACATCATATCCGGACGGGTATCCATGGATAGGCCATGCAGAGAATACTCTGGAAATACGACAAGATCCATCCCTGGTAGATTGCGGCGGGCTTTGCCGACCATGTCACAAATGCGCTGGGTCTGAGCGGCAAGATCGGTGGGAGTGGCGATATGGGGGAGTTGGAGTTGAACCATGCCGAGCACAACGCCGTTGGGTGTTTTATTCAAGCCGCCGAGTCCGCTCATTGCTATTGCCTCATGATCCAAGGTTACTCGTGCAATTTACGCCTTTGAGGGCGACCATTCTGTGATGATTGCTGCAGGTTGAGTGGTTACTGTCTCACCAAGTTTTGTTGGAATCATTGATTATGGTGGGAAATCTGAGGGGAGTTAAGTGAATGATGACACTTCAGGAATCATGCCTTATGTACGACTTGACAGAGCTGACGTTAGAAAACGTCACTGATATTGGCATTGCGCTTCGCAATCTTGGCAGAGGCGCTGATAGTTTAGAAACCGTAGCAGAGCGCTGTGTGCAGTATTTCTACGAAAATCTGAGAGATTTTGACACAGGAGAGCCTGCCTGCGCCCTGACACGTTTTTTTAAGACCCATAACTATGGCGGATTGCCTGCGCCATTGCAGCAGTATTCCAGGGACTTGATGGCTCAAACAGCGACGATTCCAGATGAAGTGAAGTGTTTAACGTTGCTAGCAACGGCTGGGGAAAAAGGTGAATGGTGCGATCGCACTGCTTCTAAAGGGCATCAAGCCATTCCTCTGACCAGTGAAAAAGCTGTCAGCAATATCCCGATGATCTCTCAGCTCATTCAAGGATTTGGCCTAGATATTAGCTACGTGCTAGCGCCTGATCCGCGTCTGCTGATGGAAATAGAGCGCAAAACCTTCAACGTCTTTTACATTCCGGCCGCTGCTGGCAGCGAATTTATTCCCGCCCAAGCTGAGTTTGTAGAACCCTTTGGGATTCAGTCAGTCCTCGGTTTTGGCGGTATGCTGCCGTCGGGCAACTTGTTTGCGATCATTCTATTTTCCAAAGTCGCTATTCCAGAGGCGACGGCTCGCTTGTTCAAGACCCTGCCGCTCAGCATCAAAATAGCCATGATTCCCTTTGATCAAGACACTCTTTTTGATCAAGACACTCTTTTTCAGCCCTTACAAACCGTTTGATGGCGACTCATCTTCATGTCTTGATTCTGTCTATCTCGACGTTTTTACATTTTTAACCGTTATCGTTTTAACCGTTATCAAAAATAGTTACTAATCATAGAAAACTCGATGCCACATTCAAAACAAGCTTCTGCAGTTTGTTGTCATGGGCAAGCCCAAAACCAAACCCAAAACCAAGCCCAAAACCAAGCCCAAAACCAAGCCCAAAAACAAGAAATAGAACAGCTACAGGCGCAAGTAGAAACGCTAGAGGAATTATTACAGCTCTACGAGGAGTCTGCTACTGAACAAGAGCGGCGTTTGCAAAGCATGTTGCATAGACTCGAAGAAAGGGCGCAGCAGTTAGAGCACGCCCAATCAACCCTGCAGACCCTGCAGACGGTACTCGACAGTATGGGAGATGCGGTTGTCGTCTTCGATGATAGAGGCCATATTCTCTTTAGTAATCCTGCCGCTAAAGATTTACTCACTAGCGATATTTTAGAGAAATCTTTCCATCACTGGCTAGAGGCTCACGATGTTTTTGGCCCTGATGGCATCAGCCTTTGTCGCTTAGAAGACCTGCCTGTAAAACGTGCTATCTGCGGTGAGTCAATTGACGCTGAAGAAATCAGAGTTGTTGATAAAAGTACGGCTGATAGTCGATGGATCAGCGTTAACGCCAGACCTTTGCTCTCGGATGAAAAGATTGAGCAAGAGATCAAAAAGAGTGCCCCAGCAGAAGAGAGTGATCAAACAGCGTATGATGGCGCTGTCGCGGTCTTTCGCGACATTACCCAGCGCAAAGAATTTGAGAGGGCCTTACAGCAATCCCATGAGGAAGTTCAGCAGCAGGCTCAAGTTCTCGAAAAGACCCTACTCCAACTTAAAAAAACCCAAGTGCAGCTTATTCAAGGCGAAAAAATGTCTGGCTTGGGTCAAATGGTGGCAGGCATTGCCCACGAAATTAATAATCCGGTCAACTTTATTCATGGGAATTTACCCCATACCCATCAGGCTTTTGATGAGCTGATGGCGCTGCTAGCAATGTTTCAAAAAACCTACCCCAAACCCCCATCTGCGATCGCCCAAGCCTTAGAAGAGATCGATTTACCCTTTTTGGCCAAAGATGTGCCCGATATGCTTGCCTCTATGAAAGTAGGCACCGAACGCATTCGAGAAATTGTTAAATCTCTACGCACGTTTTCTCGTTTAGATGAAGCTGAACTCAAGGCTGTCGATATCCATCAGGGGATTGACAGCGCCCTGATGATTCTCCACTCACAGCTCAAAGCCAATTCTCATCGGGCGGCTATACAGGTTCACAAAACGTATGGCGACTTGCCGCTGCTAAACTGCTATGCCAGTCAGCTTAATCAGGTCTTTTTAAACCTCTTATCAAATGCCATTGGAGCCTTGCAAAATAGCTCAGAGGCTCCAGAAATAACGATTCAAACCGACTTATGGTCAGATTTTGTCGTCATCTCAGTGACTGACAATGGCACTGGCATCCCTGAAGACATTCGAGCCAAAATTTTTGATCCCTTTTTTACGACTAAACCTGTTGGTCAAGGCGTAGGCTTGGGCTTATCTATTTGTTATCAGACCATTGTAGAAACTCACTCAGGATCGATAGAATGCTTCTCTGAAGAGGGAAGGGCAGTCAGTTTGTAGTTAAACTTCCCCACCAAACCATTGAGCCGAAAAATTGAGCGGAGAAATTGAGCAACAAATTAAACGGGTCTCACCGCTGTCTTAGTGAGTGAAGTGGCCCCCAAAGACTAAACAACTTGACAAAAGCTATGGCACTCAACGATTAGAGAGGGCATGGTTGTATTGCAGCCGATACAGTTCAGAAAATAATCCTTGTTTATCTAGCAACTGGTGGAGCTTACCCTGCTCGACGATTTGTCCGGCCTGCATCACCACAATTTGATCGGCTTTTTCAATAGTGGAGAGGCGGTGGGCGATCGCAATCACAGTGCGATCGCGGCTAAAGCGCTCTAATGCCTCTTGAATCAGCGACTCAGACAAGGTATCTAAGGCATTGGTAGCCTCATCCAAAATCAAAATTTCTGGATCGCGAACAATGGCCCTTGCCAGTGCAATCCGCTGCCGCTGACCGCCCGATAGTCGAATGCCGCGATCGCCTACCGCTGTACGGTAGGTATCCGGCAACTGACAGATAAACTCATGGGCATTAGCTCGCTTAGCTGCGCTAATCACATCTTCTTCTGTAGCATCAAGGCGACCATAGGCAATATTGTCAAATACCGTACCGTTAAACAAATAAATATCTTGACTGACTAAAGCAATGTGGCTTCGCCAATCTGGAATACTGAGCTGCGTCAGCGGCTGGCCGTCTACTAAAATCTTGCCGCTGGTGGGATCGTAGAAGCGAAACAACAGATTGATCAAGGTTGATTTACCTGAACCCGACGGGCCGACTAAAGCAGTTGTTTTACCCCTAGGAATAGACAATGAGATCTGATTTAGCGCCAGCCCGCTTTCTTCGTCGTAGCAAAAGCTCACATTTTCAAAGTCAACCGCTTGATTGAACTCGGCAAAGGGCTGATATCCGGTGGTGATATAGGTTTTATCGGTAGGATCTAAAAAGGCAAGCACTGCTTCTAAAGCGCTAACTAACCCCAAAAGCTTGACGTAGTCATTGCCAATGACTCGAATTCGAGGCTGTAGCTGATATAACACCAGCACAAAAATCAGCAGCGTTGACAGTGAAACCCACTCTTGTGACAGCGATATGACCAGCGTCGCTAGTACCAACACAGCACCTAATACCTCAAAGGTTGGATGGGCTGTCAAGGTCAAAACGTTGAGCTGAAAATAGATTTTGCTGACATTATGAGAAAGGGTATCGAAGCGAGCCTGCTCATACGATTCGCGCCCATAGCTGCGAATTGTGCGCATACCGCTGAGCCCTTCAATCATCCGCATTGACAGCTTTCCGTTAGCGGCTACAGCCTCCTCGCCAAAGCGAGAGACCTCACGGGTAATGAGCCTTACCAAGCCTGTAATCACTAACATGGCCGTAGCGACTAACAGCGTTAATGGCCAAGATAACAACAGTAAAAGACCGACAAATACCACTACCGTGCAGCCGCCGATAATCACTCGAATTGCGACTTGCAAAGCCTCGCTGGTGCGCCAAGATTCGGTTGATAAAATGTTAAACAGTTGGCCAGAATCCTGGCGGCTTAAGTAGTGATCGCTCACCGTTAGTAGCTGTTGAAAAATACTCCTTCTGAGATAGTGAGTGATTTTTGCGTTCAATCTTTCAAACAACGCTAAATTACTGAAGAGCAACGCATTTTTCAGCAAAATTGCCCCAAAAATGCACAGCGGGATTAAAACGATTTGCTGAGACTCGGGAATGTTTGAAAAAGCTGATTAAGCTGGGCGGGAAAGCCGCTCATTGTCGCTGTAGAGCCGGAGTGAGTCAAACTCTCTAAAAACGGCAAAAACAAACTGAGTCCAAAGCCTTCTGCTAAAGAAGCACCCATTCCCAAAACAATAATTATCGCAATACCCAACGGATACGGTTTCATCAGATGAAACAGATGCTGCCAGACCTGTTGTTTTCTCACTCTACTCACGGGTTATCCTCTTTAATTCGCAGTTTCTTGTAGTAATCGTCTTCAACTGTTCTGTTCTTGCCCGTTCTTGAGGGTGGCTGACCTTCATGGAGACAGAACTTCATGGAGGCAGAACTTCATGGAGATAAGGGTTGAGGGCGGTCTTTACAGCCTAATTTGCCATGCTCAATGTTAGGTTTTTGAGTTTTCTCCTAATCTGCGATCGCGCCCCGACCCACGTCATGTAGGAATCCCACGCGGCGGTCGGCTCTTTTGGCCTTGAGTCGAGTCGCTAACCGAGGCTGATGCACAGCAGTAACCGGCAACATCTCAGGAACGGGGCGCTGAGGGCATACTTGGCGAGAAACCCAGCGGAGCCGTATGGTTGTCATCAGCCGTTCAGGAAACAACAGGGCCAGGGAAAATCCTATATAGATTCTTGAGCGCACAGCAAGTGAAGGATCGCGAGATGCCGCAGGTGCCCAGACAGGTGCTTTATGGGTCTGTTGTTGTAATTTGCTTTGTTTAGAATGAACCTGATTAAAACGACTTGAATTAAAACGACTTGAATTAAAACTGTTTGAATTAAAACTGTTTGACCGAATAGCCGCTTGCAAAGTTCGCCACCCTATTCTCAAAGCCATCATATAGGTAGCATAAGCACTCAGCATCAGCCAAGGGTCTTGTCTCAGCGCTTGCTGATAAGCCTGCCAAGCAGCAGCGGTGTCACCCGATAGCAGGTTTTGTTTTGCCATACTAAAGGCAACCTTGCTATCACACCACTGCGTAATCTTCCGGTACACATGGGGAAACTGTTGTCCCACCGACGCTAGCGTTAATGCCCGAGAACGGGCCATTGCACCAGTCTTGGTGGACATACTCCCTGTAACCTGCCGGTAGCCCACCAGCATTTCAGGGACAACCGCAACTTGATAACGCTGGGCAATGCGCAAATAAATCTCCCAGTCTTCGCAGCCTTGGGCCTTTTGGGCGAGCAACGCTGTGCTATAGTCGCCTACGGTTTCTAAGCAACTGCGGCGAATCATGGTAGCACTGGCATGGCCAATCAAATTTTCAAAGAGGAGCGCTGGGTAAATATTGCCGTGATAAGGCGATACTCTCACCCAGCCTGTGAGCTGATCAGCTTCGTCAATATCAACTGACCAAGAGTAGACCATACCTACAGTTTCGTCAGCATTCATCAGCACCTGGAGCTGCTTTTCGACATTGGTTTTATGCCAAATATCATCGGCATCAATCGGGGCAATAAAATCGCCTTGGGCTCGTTTAATCCCATGATTGCGAGCGGCGGCGACCCCTGCATTGGTTTGGCATAACAACTGCACTCGATGATCTGCTGCGGCAAAACGCTTAACAATATCGGCAGTGTTATCTGTTGAGCCATCATCTATCACTAATACTTCTATGTGGTGATAGGTTTGATTGAGCACTGAGCGCAGCGTTCGTTCGATAAAACGAGCGGCGTTGTAGGCAGGAATAATAATAGACACCAGGGGCGTGTCAAGGGGCGTGTCAGACTGGTTTTGGCTGTAGGCGGCGAGCCGATCAGCGGTGGTTAAGCTCTGTTTGATTTTGGTTTTGGTTTCTGCTTGGGTTTCTGCTTGGGTTTCTGCTGTATTTCTCAGCTTGCCTTCAGCGAGATTTCCGTGGCGATGCTGGTGCCAGGCCCAAGCATCTCTTAAAATGGTTTTCATATCTGAGTATTGGGGCTCCCAGCCTAGCACTTCGGATGCTTTGGTGTAATCGCCAACTAAGGCGGGCGGATCACCCGGACGGCGATCACACGCTGTGACTTTAATGGGTTGACCGGTGATCTGGCGAGCCGTTTCGATAATTTCGCGCACCGAAGAGCCATGGCTGGTGCCCAGGTTAAAGCAGTTCGTTTCGCCGCCTGCCATCAGATACTCTAGCCCCATCACATGGGCGCGCGCTAAGTCTACGACGTGCACATAGTCACGAATGCAGGTGCCATCTGGGGTAGGATAGTCGGTACCAAAAATGGAGATATCTTTGCCTTTACCCAAGGCCGCGTATAAAATCAGCGGAATGAGATGGGGCTCAGGGGCATGATCCTCGCCTAGATCTCCGTCGGGATGTGCGCCTGCGGCGTTAAAGTATCGAAAAGAGACGGCCTGAAGCCCATAGGCGCGGTGAAAGTCATCAATAATTTTTTCTACGGTCAGCTTGGTTTGGCCATAAGGGTTAATCGGGAGCTGGCGCTGATCTTCGGTGACCGGCACCTGGGTGGGAATGCCATAGGTGGCACAGGTGGACGAAAACACCAGCTTTTTGACATTCGCGGCGATCATCGCTTGCAGTAGCGTCAGTGAGCCAATGACGTTGTTGCTGTAGTATTTAGCCGGATCTTGAACCGATTCGCCCACGTAGGCGTAGGCGGCAAAATGTATGACCGCAGTGATATCGCGAGTCGCAAAAATATTGTCGAGCAGGGCGCGATCGCAGATATCTCCCACCACCAGCTCTGCCTTCAGAACATTGTCAACAATATCCCGATGACCATAGACTAAGCTATCCAAAATGAGCACGTTGTATCCGGCCTGCTGCAATTGCCTAACAGCATGGGAGCCAATATAGCCAGCGCCGCCAGTGACGAGAACGGTAGATTGCTTCACAAAAAAACCTCTAGCTATTTAATAAAAAAATTTATAGAAAAACTTACTATTGCTATTGCATCTGTCGAGTTGCTCAGGAGAGTCTCCTCGGATCAAGCCGCGATAGGACAACAGGCCACTCGACTCGCAAAGTCATAATAAAGTCATAATTAAAGTAAGAATACATCCTTAGCTTTGCTATAAAAAAGAGTGAAAATAAACGTTTAGCGGTAACAATTCCGTAGGTATGTATTCATATCTAGACATGATTGTATTGGGCGCGAGAAAGTTCCGCGCATTTGCCCTAAAAGGCACATCAATCTTCTAAGCACTACCGGTGTAACGCCTTTTATTACTGCCTTTTATTACTGCCTTCTATGACTATAGACATCTAACTTCTATCAATACCCCCCAAAAAGACGGATTGCGGCAGTTCCCACAGGCCCAACGCCTGCGCCTCAACGGTACATCATTGCCGGACTACCCAACATTAAGGCGGACTGTTGCTGTATCGGTGCGCTGGCAATGACAGCTAGGGTCTCGGCAGAAAATGGATGGCCCAATGTGGCTGATAATGCCCTTGAGAGGGAAGTCTGCTCGGATGCTAGGGCATCTGGCATGGCAAGATCTGGGGATAAGTCTGGGGATAACTCTGGGGATAACTCTGGGGTGAATCGGCGGGTAAATTGGCGGCTGCGATCGCCAAACTGATTCGCTGCAACATGGCCGTAGGATTGAGCCAAGCCGAACCGACTTGGGCATAGCCATTGGGCGTTTGGCAGCGGTATAACGGCATCCCTAACTGGGCGATCGCGCCCAGCAGCCAAGTCAGCTCTGTTACTGATGGCAAGGTCATGCCCAACGCTCGGGCGATCGCCATGACATATCGATAAGGCGTCGTGAACTGCCGCTGGTAATGGGCAGGATTCCAGAATTCGGCACTCTCAAACAGGGTGGCTAGCACCAAACGGATATCGCCATCCGTCTGTAAAAACCGCTCGGTAAGCTGGCTAACAAGCTCATCGGGCGGCACTTCCGCGACAAAATGCTGCGCCAGCTTATAGCTAATATGCCGGGCGGTGGCCGGATGATGTGCCAGCAAATCAAGGGCCGCTTCACCTTCTGCTAGGCCCGCTTCATCATCAGCGCCACCTAAAATGGTCTCTCCTAGCAGCACTTTATCTGTTGGATCATGGTGAACTCCTGCAAATACAAACCCGCTGTCGTCAGGACTAGGCTGATTGTGATACACACAGCTCCAGCCAGTGAGAATGCGCGCGAGATTTTCGACATCGGCTTGACTATAGCCGCCATTGACCCCTAAGGTATGCAGCTCAATCAGTTCGCGGGCATAGTTTTCATTAATACCACCCAAACGGTGTCGCGGCGCGCGGCTATTGGGGGCGATGTTGAGCCAGTTATCCAAATAAAACAGCATAGCCGGATGTTTTGCAGTAGCCCCTAGCAATGCTCGAAAGCTCCCCAACGCGTGGGGCCGAATCGCCGTTTGCTCATAGTGAGCTGTCCAAATTCTGGCTAGTCCGTGCTCACCGTAGACATTGAAATGATTAAACCAAAAGTCCACCATCACTTCTTGAAGCTGGTGAGGGCTAGCCAAAGCCCGCAGTAAACGGGCTTGTTCAGCCGCTTGCAAAACCTGAAGCTGACGCTGTTTTGCCTGCTCAAGCTCCTCCATGGAAGGATTTTCAGGCGCAGCATATTGCTCAAATAGCGCCACAGGAGGATAATCAAGCACCGTTAAGGCTTGAAGTCGATCGGTCAGTGCTGGCGGCTCGGGTGTGCCTGCGGCATTGAGCTGCCGCTGCAAATATGTGCCTATGCCCGCTTGCTCGAGCTGGGTGCGATCGCCCGGTTTGGCCCCTAAGCTTAAGCGATCGAGTACATGGGTAATGGTTTGGGCCGCATCCACAACGCGCTATCTCCCAAGAAAAATCTACAACATCTACAGAAGCAGCACCTGATAACAGTCAGCATCCGCACATCAGCATCCGCACATCGGCATCCGCACATCGGCATCCACACATCGGCATCTTGCCTCATGCATCCAGGTGAGATCAGCGCTTAACGATGAAATTTTAGCGTGTCAAAGCTGAAACCCAAAATATAGTTTTGGTCGCTGGGCTAAGGTACAGCATGTTGGCTGAAACCATGACGTAACAACGGGCCAAGCGACGCGCGTGTACCCGTTGGCGTAGCCTCGCCATCGGCGCTAGGCATCCGGCACACACTATATCGGCTGCTACAAAATCAAACAAAGTAGGCTTACCCATCCCCCTTTCCCCGTAACGTATAATGCCGTTGATACCCCCCTTCTTTTACACAAGGAAACCTTATACTATGGGACTTTTCGATCAGGTTTTGGGCGCGATCGCCGACCCCAAGCGCCAAGCCAGCGCTGGCCAAATGACCCAAATCCTCGGTGCTGCCAAGCAGATTGCCCAAGCCAATAACGCCGACTCAGAGACCATGCAGCAAACGATGTCTGTGATCGGCCAATTTGTGCGCGATGCCCTCAAAGACAAACGTCAGGCCGAAGGCGATGCCGCCGCCCAAGCGCTCATAGACCAAGGTTCAGCCAACGGAGCAGCGGCCATTCCCCAACTGTTTACCAACGCCCAGCTCACCGAAATGATCACCGCTGTCACCCAAAAAAACGAATCTTAATGCCAACCAAGTCCAAGGCATTTTACCGATGGTGGTACCTTTAGTCATGCAGTTTTTAAGTGCGGGCAACGCCAAGCAAGGCGCTGCAGCCACCGAACAAAACCCAATCCTCACCGCCTTTTTAGATGGTGATAGTGACGGTGATATCGATATGGGCGATATGTTAGGGATGGCCGGGAAGTTTATGTAGCACTTCTATAGCATTGGTCGCTTGGCTAAGGTACAGCATACTGGCTGAAACCATTAGGGGACGATGGGCCAAGCGACGCGCGTGTACCCGTTGGCGTAGCCTCGCCGTCGGCGTTATGCATCCGGCAGACGCTATAAAATGCCGTTATAAAATTTGGGACAAAAATGCTTTGCTTCGCTCTTCAGTCGGATTATTGAAGAAAGCATCGGGTGTGTTTTCTTCGACTAGCACGCCGCCATCCATCAGCACCACACGGTCGGCGACTTCTCTGGCAAAGCCGACCTCGTGGGTGACACAGACCATGGTCATACCGTCTTTGGCGAGGTTGCGCATTACATCAAGCACTTCACGAACCATTTCAGGATCTAATGCGGAAGTGGGTTCATCAAACAACATGACTTTAGGCTGCATCGCTAAAGAACGGGCGATCGCCACCCGCTGCTGTTGACCACCGGACATCTGCCCCGGAAACTTGTTGGCCTGCTCGGCAATGCCCACCCGATCTAACAGACGTAGGGCAATCTCTTCGGCTTTGGCCTTGGGCCACCGACGCACCCAAATTGGAGCCAAGGTGACGTTTTGCAGCACGGTGAGGTGAGGAAACAAATTAAACTGTTGAAACACCATCCCCACCTCGCGGCGCACCACCTCAATATCTTTGAGATCGTTAGCAATGCGCACGCCGTCAATTTCAATGCTGCCCTGTTGATAGGGCTCTAGGGCATTAAACGTGCGAATAAATGTAGATTTTCCCGACCCTGAAGGCCCCATTACCACCACGACTTCGCCCCTGTACACATTCATGCTCACCCCTTTGAGCACATGAAAACCATTGTCATACCACTTCTGCACATCCTTCGCGACAATCACCGCTTCAGCGTCAACAGAATTTATAGATGTTTCAGGCACTTGCGTTTCAGACTGGGTCATGGGTTAGGTTCCTCATCAGGAAAATAAAACGAAAAGAGAATAAAACAAAAATGTCAGGGTGAGAAGCACTCTCCAACCTCGCAAAACAGCCTAGCGAAGATCGGTATTCAACGCCGCCTCAATTTGACGACTGCCGTAGCTCATGGCGTAACAAAATAACCAATAGATCGCCGCAATGAAAATATAAGCCTCTTTGTAGTCCCCTAAATACTTAGGACTGGCCAGCAGGTTTTGGGTAATACCCAGCAGCTCTACGAGTCCTACAATGCCCAAGAGTGTCGTGTCTTGAAATAGACTAATAAACTGACCGACAATGGCTGGAATGGCTGTCTTCAGCGCCTGGGGCAACACAATCAACGACGTGGTCAATGGCTTGTTGAGACCTAGTGACTGCGCCGCCTCACTTTGGCCCCGAGGAACGGCCTGCAACCCGGCTCTGACGTTTTCAGCCAAGTAGGCGGCACTAAAAATGGTCAAGCCAATAATGGCTCGCACCACCCGATCAGGACGTACCCCTTCTGGTAAAAACAACGGAATCAACACCTGCCCCATAAACAAAATAGAAATCAGCGGCACACCGCGAATCAGCTCAATATAGGCAATTGAGAACGCCTTGATAATGGGCAGCTTGCTCTGTCGCCCTAAAGCCAACAGCACACCTGCCGGAAAGCATAGGGCGATGCCGCTGATGGCCAACAGCAGGGTCAGCGTTAACCCGCCCCAGCTATTAGTGGAAATATTTTTTAGGCCAAAATCTAGCCCCAGAGCGTAGGGCACTCGCCATAGCACCTGATACACCACAATAAAACCCAGCAAAAACAAAGCAATTTTGCTCATCCAATCAGGCACTTTCGGCAGAGAAACTCGCTGGGCTAGCTGCCATCCGGCCACAATGCTACCGCCCAGCATCACCAGCACGCTGTAAAACAGGCTAGGGCTAGTGGTTCCCCTGCCAAAAAATGGGCCACCGCCAAGTAAGTAAAGCGCAAGGAAATAGGAAATAAACCAAGCCGCTGAGATCCATTTAGCCGCACCCAGTACGCTGCGACCAAAGGCTCGACCAGCCACTGCGCCAGCGACCAATAGGATGAGCCCACCGAGTATGTAGAGCACATGGGGGCGGGTCATGGGCACCAAAATAAAACCCAGGGCGATCGCGCCTAGCCCAATCAACACATTGCGGCCAAATAACTGCTTTTGATAACGCGCGAGTATCCCCCAGCTCATCCCCGCTAAAGCCATAATCATGCCCAGCACCGACCAAATCCGCCAGTAGGACTGAGGCGGGTACAGACCGGTCATAAAGTTGCCAAAGTTATCACTGACAACCGACCAATTCGCCTCACTTAGCGCCCAGCCGAACATTGCCCATAACGCTGAGCCCATTACCAGCAGCAGCAGTACCGTTAGCAGACTGTTAAACCAAGTATTGAATAGGTGCTTACGCGTCCAAGCGATTGGCCCCGGCTTTTGTACCCGTGGCG
>JAAUPS010000004.1 GCA_012033015.1 Phormidesmis sp. RL_2_1 | reverse complement strand
TGACCTGTTAAAACATGCTGCAATGTGCCGTTATCAGCCCAAATTTTCACTGTTTTATCAGTGCTGCCTGAGGCTATCAAAGTTCCTTTCGGGTTCCAGGCGATCGCACTGACGCCTTGATCATGCGCCCGCCAATGCTGGAGCGTTTCGCCATCGGCTGCCCACAAACGCAACATGCCATCGATGCCACCTGAAAGCAGTTGTTGTTTATAGGGCCTAACCGTTGGCCTAAATGCTACCGTTTCAACAGCCCCTTCGTGCCCGACTAGGGCCTTCGCCAAGCTGCCATCCGTCAAGTTCCACAGCCGCACGATTCCATCTTCGCTGGCCGAGGCCAGTATCTTTTCGCCAAACGATATTTGGAAAACGTAGCTGGCTTGGGTTGGCAATGTCATGAGTTGTGCTCCTAGGTGGTCATGATCGCGCGCCCATAGTTGCACATCACCTTGCCAATCTATTCCGGCCAGTGTTTTTCCATCCGGGCTGAGCTGCACGCCATATAGCTCCAGCGTAGATGGCTGCTCGATGGGGGCACTTGCCACAGTCGGATGGTTTTGTCAGTACTGGCAGATGCGATCGCTCGCCATCAGGACGCCAGGCCAGATCTAACACACTGCCGCCATGCCCTTCAAGGCTCATCGTAGAACGCGCAACACTGCTCTGTGCGTGGGTATCTTCGAGGGGCCAAAGCTGCACGGTGCGATCGCTGCCAGCCGAAGCCACAGATTTGCCGTCAGGGCTAAAGGCAACGGCGGTGACTGGCTGCCCATGTGTGCCTAAAATTTCAGGTGCTTTGGCTGCCAAAGCCCATCGCTTGACCGTGCGATCGCCGCCGCCTGACACCAGCCAAGCCCCATCGGGACTAAAATCTACAGCGCTTACCGATTCGCCATCGTGGCCATCGACTTCCCAAGCGAGCTGGCCTTGAGCCACGTTCCACAGCTTCAGGCGCTGATCTTCTCCGCCTGAAGCCAACTGCTGGCCATTAGGGCTCCAGCTCAACGCATTCACCCAGCCCCGATGACCGGCAAGTGTCGTGATAAATTGCCCGTCTTCTGCTGACCACAGTTTGATTCGCCCATCGCGACTAGCCGTTGCAAGCTGCCGACCATCGGCACTAAAGTCAACGGCAGTGACCCAATCTGAATGGGCTGTAATGTGCTGCTGAGCGCTGTCGCTAGTTGGTTGCCAAAGGGTTACTACTCCATCTGATTGAGCAACGGCAATCCTTTGTCCATCGGGGCTAAACGTGACATCCGTTATTCGACTGGGCGCGATCGCATCGGCTGCCTTGGCCCCTACCACCATAGAATTCAGCAGGGTGCCATCTGCTCGCCACACTTTCAAGCTGCCCATCGTCACTGCCCGAGGCCAGCAACTGTCCATCTGGGCTGTAGGCGACGGCATTGACCTGCTGAGTGTGCGCCTCTAGCCGGTTGCGCTCAAAAGATAGGTTCACCGCCTGCTGTAATGTACCTGTGGTTTGGGCCCATAGCGGCTGAGCCTGCCACCGCCGCAACAGTTTGGGAATCGCCTGCAACTGCTGGCCTGCCTGCACTGCACTCACCATTGATTCTAAGGATTGATGATTGGCAAGCTGGGCGGTTGACAGTGCATTGAGAGTCTCTATTTCTCTGAGTCGCCCTTGCTGCTGTTGCCAGTAAGTCGCCCCGCCAAAGCCGGTGACCCCAATCGCCAAGGTGCTGATCAGGGCGATCGCCCTTTTGGCCTGTCGCAGTTGTTGTTGTGTTTTTTGTTGCTCAGCCTCGCGCTGCGCTAACCCAGCTTCTACAAACGTTTGCACATCTTGCGATAGCTCGTCGGTATGGTTGATGTAAATGTCTACTGCCGCATCTAAAGGCACCCCTCGCAGCAAAAAGTCCGGTTGGTGATCGCTGTGCATCCAAGCCAATGCCGCTTGTTCTACCTGACGCTGCGATCGCAACCGCACCCGGTTTTCTTCTAGCCACCAACGCAAAGTAGACCAATGGCGAATAATAATTTCATGGGCCACTTCAATGGTGACAGCAGAGGTGGAAAGGGAAGCAGAAAAAGAGGCGGAACGATCAGCTATCAAGGCTGGATGGGAACCACGCGGTTTGGCTGCATCAGCGGTTATTCTCGGTGGCTCATCGCCGCCATCTAGAACAACTAGTTTGGCAGTTGTGAGCGCTTGAAGCGTCTCATCGATGAGTTTTTCAGGATACTTAGCAACCATCAGTTCAGATTTTTCAACCCGCCTGCGTGTATCTTCTGTGCCTTCACCAAGCTGGGTTAGGTTT
This sequence comes from Phormidesmis sp. RL_2_1, assembly GCA_012033015.1. Lineage (GTDB taxonomy): Bacteria > Cyanobacteriota > Cyanobacteriia > Phormidesmidales > Phormidesmidaceae > Phormidesmis. The sequence continues at coordinate 60,637 of JAAUPS010000004.1, read as the reverse complement.
AAGAAAATCCAACGAGCGCAGTCTTGAGCGGCTGGCGCTAAAGAGTCATACACAGCTTGTGCTTTACGCTCTAGCGCCCCTTTTAGCCCACCGACTTGTTCTTGGTATACTTGCAAGGCCAACCGTCCGGGTTGACGCTGCTCCCAAATCTGCTCTAGAACAAATTCCAACAGGGGTAAGTTCCCCACCCCCTGATGAATATCTTGTAACAGCACATTGACCAGCTCGGGTTCAACAACCAAGCCTACCTTTTCAGCGGGCCGCAAGATAATTTGTCGGTAATCGGCCTCGGAGAGCACAGGGGGAACAAATACGCTAGATTGCTGTAGCCTTTGGGCCAGAGCAGGAATATCCAAACAGGCAGAGACAAAGTCGGCGCGGAGGGTGATGATGAGTTTAAAACGATCTGAGGCATGGGCGATCGCGCCCATCATCAATGCCAAAAACTGTTGTCGCTCTTGCTCACTGGCCAGGGTAAACAACTCTTCAAATTGATCGACCACCAGCACCACCATCGGTTCAAGGCGCATTCTCAGCCATCGGACAAACCCTTCCACCCCCAGATGTAAAAGTCCCTCCACCTGAAGTCGCTCTGTTTCACCATCCACCTCAACCGATTTACCATCCATCGATTGGTGAGCCAGACTGATCGCCAATGCCTGCAAAGGATTTGCCCCCGGACGAAAGCTACCCGTCCACCAGCTTTTACTGCCTGGAATTTGTTTACCCTGCCGCAGTTGGGCCATTAACCCTGCCTGCACCACCGAAGACTTACCACTGCCAGAAGCCCCTACGACTGCCAAAAACGATTGAGCATTCAAAGCTTGCAACAGTCTTTGGACTAAAGTCTCACGGCCAAAAAAGAACGCCGCATCACCCGTCCCAAATGCACGCAGTCCCATATAAGGGCATAACCCAATATCAACGGGTGGTTGGGCCTCCCCTCTGCGGGAGGCCGTGCGGCCAGGAATCACCTCAATCACACTATTGCCAGAGAGCCAAAAGTGCAGCGTTACGCCTGCTAGCGCCAGTCGCCCTTGTAATTGGGTAATCCATCCCGCCACCGGTAGCCCCGTGGGTAAGTCGGCCTCGCTTAACGTATCTAATAAGGCTTGGACAAAGGCATCCGGCGCTGATGCAGGGGCCGCCGCAGCCAACAAACACTGTTCTCGCCCAATCTCCGCTTGCAGCTCTTCTACCCATTCTGCTAGTATCTCGGCCTTCGGGCAGTCAAGAACAACAATTTGTTGCGCCATGGTCGAGCGTCGCAGCATCTGCCTCAGCCAAGAGCGACTCAGGTGAGTGCCATCGGCAAGTACCAGCACAGAGTCTCCGATTTCTGTCGTCTTGATTTCGCCCCGTACATATAGCAACGCTGTTCCTACTGGCTCAACCCCTGGCTCAACCCCTGGCTCAACCCCTGGCTCAACCCCTGGACTGACCATCGACTGAACAGACTTGGGGCCATCGACTTGAAAGTTCTTTTCAATTTTCAAACACTTTCCAATCGCTGCTCGAACATCCTCCTTCTCGTCACTGGGCTGGGGCCAATAGCTTAAGTCAAAATCCCCAGTCTGCCGAAGCACTTTACTCAGTGGCAGCTTAGTGGGTGAATTGGTTTGCCCGTCGATTAATAGTGCTTGGCGCAGATGGTATTGTTCAACACTGACAGTTTTGAGATCTAGCGTAATCTCACCAACGCCTTCAACAATTCGCTTAGGCGTTTGTAATGGGTATTCACGATGAAGCTGAGCATCGCCTTTGCTGCGCTTTTGCTGGTTGATCAAGCGAAGCTGTTGATTCGTTTTATCAATGTACTGCAGCGTTTGATAATACACATAGCGGTACAAACTATCTGCTTCAATTATCCCCTGTGCATTGGCCGCACGGCCCCGCAGCCCTGCCATCAGATAGTAGGTAAACACGCCATGGCCAAGCTGGGGAAACTCCCAAGAGCGCTGATCTTGATCGCACGATAGCAGCGCATAAAAGCCGTTACTCTGGGCCGCTCGCTGACGCAAGACACTCACCATTGGTGGCATCGGATCAGGTAAGGGCGCTGCGCCTGTCTGCATCCCTGTTTGCATCTCTGCCTGCGTCCCTCTCAAGCTCATGCCGCCACTGTGGCAAGCATCTAACCACACCAACTGCTGGCGGGCGCTACAGCGACCAAAAGCCTGCAAAATTGACGCCAATGGTAGTCCTGTAGTCAGCAAGTTGTCTTTATGGGTATCTGCTAAGCACAGTACGGCCTGTTGACTGGGCAAATCTTGCACCCCATGCCCCGAAAAATACAGCAAAATTGTGTCTTGCCTTTGAGCCTGACAGACCATTGCTTCTAGGCTGGCCTGAACTGCAGCCAAGGTTGGTGGCTGCTCAGCATTATCATGATGCACCCTCATTTGAGCTTGATCAGCGGCCTGGGTTGCTTCTTGCAGTGCTTCGCTGAGTCCCTGGCAGTCCATGACTGAATAGCACAGGTTCGGCAGTTCAGCATCTTGGTAGTGGTTGACGCCGACTAAAACAAGCCAAAGTTTGGCATTCTGCGTTTTGGGCGATCGCACAGATTGGCTGGTACCGATACTCGCAGGGCACATAGCGCAAACAAAACCATAAACAACAACTCAGACAAAATAGATGCAACTACCGCAGGTGGATGGCTTCTTCCAAAGAGAGTACATAAACGCTACCCTGAGGAATTTGTACCACACGGGTGCTCTCATCTTGCCTACCAGACAACATACCGACAAAACTACCTAACATACCGCCTTGATCAAAGGCATCTGGATCGCCCCCATTGATAAAGCCCCAGCCACTGCCAACAATTCGACCTATCGTTGCGCCGTTGTCAGCGGCTCGATCATTGGCGCGCACATGAACCACCGTCGTCCCCGGAATCACCGGGCTGGTCGCTTGAACAGGAACAATTTGACCGTTGATTAAAATAGATTGGGCAACAATTTTAGCGCCGCCCGCTTCCGGCTGAATCACAATACTGACAGGACTATTCTCAGCGACAATCACATTCCCTTGCGGATCAGTAATAGCTTGTGAAAGGGGCACAGTTAATGGATAGGCAGCTTCTCCTGCATCTATGCTGACAGGTGCTAAAAAGCTAATGACAATACCAGTTGTCGCTGGAATTGTGATCGTTTGAGCCTGAAGCTGTCTGGTTTGAATGGTAGATTGCAGGGGTGAGTGCGGAGTAGATTGAACGGTAGATTGAACAGCAGATTGAACGGTGGATTGGCCAGCAGATTGAACGGTGGATTGGGCCGCCGCCGGTAACACTTGAGCACCGACAAAAGCAACAGAAGCCGCTGCAGAAGCAGCAAAATTCAATAACGTTTGAAATTTCATCTCAGGTCTTCCTTGTACTGATAAGGTGAATGTTGAAAAATTGTGGTGAGGGGTTTTCCCTCTCTATTCATACCTTAGGAACGAAACTCAATCGGTATGCAGCCTTGGCAAAATATTTGATTTACCGTTGTCGCAAAAACCAGTCCCAGCCCGATCCTGTACGGGTTAACCACGGTTCAAGCTGCTCCAAGGGATAGGTTCGTTCCTGCCATTCAGGCCATGTAGATTCAGGCCATGTAGATTCAGGCCATGTAGATTCAGGCCGTGCAGATTCAACTTGAATAGAAACATCATGACAATTGCCATGGATTTCGATCGTTACCTGGCGCTCTGCTTGACGGGTGAGCAACTCTCGAATCGCCGACTCAGCAGGGTGAGACGCTGTCGATGACGAGGGCTGAATGATGCTGATAAGACTGCGAAGACTTTGCCGCTGGCTAGTTTGCCAGCAGCGCACAACGACGGTTGGAGATGACGTACTCGGCAATCTTGACGCTGTAGATGGCGCAAATTGTCCAAGGGTTTGCACCATTTGAGCGGTCTGAGAACTTTGAGCGGTCTGAGAACTTTGAGCGGTCTGAGAACTTTGAGCGGTCTGGCTAGAAAAATAGGACTCACTTTCATAGATTTGAGCCCCCGCTGGCAACACTGGCAACAGCACGAGGGCTGTTCCTAAAATAAAAAACAGTTTGAAGGTCATGGCAAAAATCTCTTGCAGAAAGAGTTGGAAAACAGGCCAGATAGCCCATAGAATCTGGGCTATCTGCTGAGTAGAGCGATGGGTTGAGTAGAGCGATGTGGCAAATGCTATGGGTTGAATCAAACTGACCAATGCTATATCTATCGCGTCAGCAAATTATCTACCTGCTCACCTCGACGACCGGAGCGAATCTCGTAACGGCGGGTCAAGTTGTCTTCGTAGTTCATATCCCGTGCGGCGGCTGATTCTACAAATGCGTCGCAATTGCGGCCTACCACTACGGTAGATGTTTCCGTGCTTTGAGCATCGGACTGGCGGTTGCGGGTATCGCGTGAATTACTGCTGCTTTGCCCATTTTGGCTAGAGCCACTGCCATTAACGCCAATTCCTAAGAAGCTGACGCCACCGCCGCCGCCGCCAGCAGAAGAGCTTGAACTGCGGCTACGAGTGCGTTCGGAGTTATCAGTTGAGCTTTGGCTGTTGCTAGCGTAGGTGTTGTTGCCTAGGCCCACATCACTACACAGTGCCCGAGGGTCTTCAGCCAATACCTCTTGGCTAACCCAAGAGTCGTGATCGCCTAGCCCTTGCACTTCACTGTTGCCTACATTTTCGCTTTGAGCGCCAGGGGTAGGGGTCGCTTCAGGTGTGGCAATGCCTGTTGGGCCAGGGGTGATGACTGTGCCAGGGTTCGTAAAAATGCTACCGGGTAGAACTGTATCGAAAGGGCCTGCAAAGGCAGGAACGGAGGTGAAGAGTAGTCCAGTGGTAGCCAGCAAGGAAGCAGAAAGTTTGTGGAAAGACATTGTTCAAGACTCCTAAAAGTAAAAAGGAAAGTGAGTGGTGTAATTTTCGAGGGGTTTTCCTCGTCACTTTTTACTTAGGAAGGAGATTGAATGGTTATGCAGACCTTGATGAAATGAATTGCAAAATAGCCAACATCAAAAAAAGCGGCTGAGCTTCCTGCAAATGAGAAAGCTTAACCGCTCTTGATGTTTATGGTCGTGTGTTTGTAGTCGTAGAGAGGATATATCGCAGCCATTAAGAACTAGTAGCTGGTGCCAACATCAGCCCAAAGTGTGCCTTCACCGGGAACGACGACTTGCACTTCAGCCAGCTCTGGTGCTGGTGAAGATGCAGCCGGTTGAGCCAAACTAACGCGAACCACGGTGTAGCCTAAAACAAACATAACCCCTGCAACAAAAATGCCTGCGATCGCACGACCAGTCGTCGAATCATAGGTCGAAGAAGCTTGGTAAGTCATATCAAGGTTCACCCCATATACGCATGTTTACCTCTTAATCATCCCAGGCACTTCAGTATCAAGGAATACAATTTATAGTTTTTTAATGTCAGCTCAACACTTCTTTGGACTCATTCACCAGTAGGCCCATTTACCGATAGGCCCATTTACCGATAGGCCCATTCACTGGTAGACCCATTCACTGGTAGGCCCATTCACTGGTAGACCCATTCACTGGTAGACCCATTCACCGACTTCGCCGCCAGTTAAACCAATTTTCGGCCCAATCCCTACGCCAGTGGCCCCCTTGCCAGCGAGCCTGCTGCGATTTTGCCAACGCCACGCGCACCACTTCGGCTAAGCCTGATGCCTTAGAAAATACGAGCGATCGACCCATCACATCTAGCAATGAATCCACCGATTGCCCCACCATCGGCGCGAGGAGCTGAATCAGTTCGCTAGCCCCATCGCCTAGCAAATATGCACCCTGCAGTCGGCCCCGATCAGTGATCACTTTGCAGTAGCTAGGCAGCGGAGTGATGTGGGTCAAATCGGTACTGTTGGAAGCGCTCGCCGTCCACGATTGCCCGCGGCGACGGGTGAGCGCGCGCCCCACGCGGGCAAATCGATCATAGCCTTCAGCAATTGCACCATAGTCAACTTGGCGGTTTGGGACAAACAGCGCATTCCATACCGCAACTTTAGCTTCCTGCTGTGCGATCGCCCCATGCACTGGCATGGGATGAATCACAGCGCCACAGGCAAACACCCGCGAATGGCCCGTTTGCAGATACTGGGTAACCGGTAAACAGGCGCTTGCTTCAAAACCTGTTAGCGGTTTACCCTTTGCCCCATATACAAATTTGGGCAAAACCAAAGCCGGTCGCTGTTGATCTAGCAGCAGTGAGTGGTTGGCCAAGGTTTTTGCCCAGCCCCTGTAAGCTGCGCTAGGACTAGGGAATGAAGATTTGAAGAATCGCAGACTGAGGAAGGATGGGCAATGGTAACACCGTTGATGAGGAGCTGCGATCGCATTAGCTGCCGAATATCCCCATCCTCATCTTTTAAAAAACTATCCGTCACCAGTTGGATCTCGACTCCAATCGCACTGAGCGCTTCAGCCCAAACCACTGCCTCTAGAGAGCCGCCCCAAATCGTCAACGCCTGCGGTAACGTTGGCATCGCCAGCAACCTGTCTATCCCCGTTGCAAAAAGGCATTGACCCATATCTTGGGGAGGTATTTTGCAGGCGTTTTTTCAAGTGTTTTTCCAAGTGTTTTTCCAAATGCGGCCTTAAATAAGGCTGTTTCAAATAGGGGCACTGGCACTGTCCCAAAAGCAGCCAAAAGCGCGCGCGTTGATAGCCTGCGATGCGAGACGGTGAGCGCTAAGCGGTTAGCCCCATGCGCCGCCAACTTCTCAGGCATCGCCAAAATCACATCGACCCCCTTTGTGCTTAGCGCTGCGGGCGATAGTGCGGCGAGCTGCGTTTCAGCGGCAATCCTACTCCATGCCACCAATGCCGACCATACCAAGCCTGGCTTCACCTGGCTTACCCTTTGCACCCTGGGCTGAAACCATTGACTGACCTGCTGATGCTGTCGGCCATTGCCAATCTGCTGTATGCCATGCAGCAAATACTGCGCCTGCTGCCGCTGCTCAAACAAACCGGGCGGCTCCACCAATGCCACCCGAGCGCCATAGTCGATGGCCGTTTGGGCCGCCACCCGTCCTGCCAGCGTGCCGCCTAAAATCACCAGGTCATAGTCAACGGGCATGGGCGGTTTCTGATAGTTGGGGCAGAACTTGCGCGATCGCAGCCAATAACCGCTGATTCTCTTCAAGGGTTTTCACCGCCACGCGAAAATAGCGATCGCCCAACCGCTCAAAACTCATACAGTCACGAATATAAATTTGATACTGCTTCAGCAACTGTGTCTGTAACGCCCTAGTAGAGACCTGAGCGCCCACCAAAAAAAAATTCGCACAGCTCGGCAACGGCCTTAGCCCCGATAGGCCCTTCAAACCTTCATACATCTGAGCATTCGCGGCTTCTAGCCAATCCCAAGTTTGCCGTTGAAAATCAGCATCTTGAACCGCAGCCACGCCCGCTGCCGCCGCCAACACATTCACCGACCAAGGATCACGCCACTTTTGCCAGCGTCGCAGCGTTTCTGGCTGCGCCACCGCATACCCCAACCGCAGCCCCGGCAACCGATAAAACTTCGTCAGCGAACGAATCACCACCAAATTTGAAAACTCACCCACCCAATCAATTACACTCTGCTGGCGATCAGGCGGCAAAAATCCATAAACGCCTCATCCACCACCACCAGGCCCATTTGGGCGATTAACCGTCCTACTCGCGATCGCTCAAACAAAGCCCCCGTAGGATTATGGGGATTATTCAACAGCAACCCACAGCCACTCAACTGATCGGCCGTCCGTAGTAAATCACGCCCCAAATTAGCATCCCAACCCGCCAAATTCCACTCATCTTCCCCATGGGCTGAGCAGGCCCCTAAGCGAGCGTTCAAACCGGTCTCAAAACCGACCAACGGAATACCACTAGCCCTACCCCCAAACGCCTGCAGCGCTCGATCATAATCACTAAAGCCCGGTGAAAGCACAAAGCAACCGTGCCCCAACGCCGCCAAATCCCTAGCCGCCCAAGTTAACAGCTCAGCCGCGCCATTACCAGGTAACACCCACTCAGGCGAAATGTTGTGATACTCAGCTAGCGCCGCTCGCAGCTCACCATAATTGGGATCTGGGTAAGCCCCCATCGACGAAAAAGCCGCTCGAATCGCCTCATTGACAGAATAAGGCGGCCCGAGCGGACTAATACTAGCTGAAAAGTCTAACAGTTCATCCGGAGCACACCCGGCTATTCGGGCAGCCCAAGCCAAATTGCCCCCATGAACTGGCCTCGACATTACTTTTTCTTTTTACCTGCCACCATCTCCTTAAACTGCTTTCCCGCCGAAAAAGCAGGCACCGTAGTTGCTGGGATCACCATCGTATCACCAGTTTTGGGGTTGCGGCCTTCGCGCTCCTTGCGGGCACGGGGCTCAAACGAACCAAAGCCTACTAACGTCACCTTTTCGCCTTTCGACACGGCTTCCATAATGGACTCTACAGCCGCTGAAATCACAGCATCAGCCTGCTTCTTGGTCACTGAAGATTTCTCTGCGACTGTATCGACGAGTTCACCTTTATTCATGCTTATCTCCTTAGAGGATGATTTGGATTACTTTGAGCTAAATAGATTGAGCTAAATTTAGACTGCTCTTGGCGCAGACTGCTCTTGGCAAATTGAACTAAATGGACTAAACGGACGACACCTTGCCCGATGGCAAACTTTAAAGTTTCTATGAGGCTAGACCAAGCTAGACAAAGGCAGAGAAAACAGCCGTCAAACACGAACCGCTGAAACCCTTGAAACCTCATAATTTTCACTGAATCATTCTAAGGGGTACTTGCGCAATCTGAACAGAGAAAACCTTTAATTTGTATGGATTTCAGGCTTTTTCAAGAAAGTTCATAGTTTTTCCGAAAAAAATTAAAAATTCTGTCTTGACAAAAAGCCGATGCCTCCTGATAAATCTGGAAACATCGGCTTGATTCTATCCAATCTATTGATTCGCCATATATAGCAAAGTAAGGATGCATTCGGGTAGGTTAATTGAACCGAAAAGGCCATTAACCCTCAAACTATTGACTTTGCCGCTCTTCCAAAAGCTGCTGCACATCTTCCCCTGGTGTGTAGCTATAGCCATACACACTCGTGTCAGCATCATCCATCACCTGTGGCGTCAGCAACACAATGAGTTCACGGCGATCATTCGTACGATTAGTACTTCTAAAGAGCGCCCCTAACAGCGGCAGATCACCCAAAATAGGTATCTTAGAAGTCGTGACGCGATCAGACTCTTGAATAATCCCTGAGAGTACCAAGGTTTGCCCGTCTCTAACGCGAATTTGCCCAGACGTGAGCTGACGCTCAGAGAGTAAAATAGCCGTACCGCTATCCCCGACATCAAATGTGCCCGTTGGTGCAGAGATAGAGGGAGCCACCGATAGGTTGACAAAGCCATTGTCATCAATGCGATCTATTTGCACTTGGAGGTTCAATCCAGCATCTTCTTTCTCAAAGCTTGTCGTTGTAAGTACGCCGGTTTCTGTGGTTTCCCGGTCAATCGTAATATTCGTAACAACCTCTTGAGTAAGTTGTACAGCCGCTGTTTGGCCCTCTTGAACCACCAGAGTCGGATCGGTCACAATCTTAGCTTGGCCGTTAGTAACAACAGCTTGTAACTGGGCTAAAAACTGAGAAGCAAAGCTAAAGGGCAATGACCCCAACAGCGGTGCTAGACCGCTGCCGACCTCAGAAGGACTGAGGCGAGTACTCGCTGGCTCTATGTTGCCAAAGTTCACCACACCTAATCCCCCTGACTGCAGGATGCTGGTGTTTCCGGCACCAAAAGAAAAGCTCGTACCAAATGCATCCAAGGCATTGAGGTTGACATCAATTACACGCAGGTTCACCGCAACTTGACGACGACGTAAGTCGAGCTGCACCATCTGGGCAGTGGCAATTTCAATTTGGCGAGGTGTGCCAATCAGCGTCAAAGAGTTGGTGCGCTCATCACCAATAATCTGTAAGCCCCTGAGCAGCGGATCAGAATCTTCAAAGTCAGCCCGTTGGTTTTCAATCGCAGCGCCGGTGGTGGTGGTCTCGCTGACGTTTGTGCCGCCGCCCACTTCTACCGCATTGACGCTAGTGGTTGTGCTTTCTTTTGAGACAGCACTTTCTGCTCCCATGGAGACCAAAAAGTTCACCGCACTGCTGACGTCAATTTGATTGAGCCGAATACTGCGAACCAAGACATTCCGAGCACTGTTCGGCAGCCGAGGCCCGACAAAAATCGTTCGACCCACCTTGTTGGCCTCTAGGCCCGAAAGCTGCAGCACATAGTTAAACACGTTTTGCACAGGCTCATTTTCAATATCCAAAGAAACCCGCACGTCGGGGCCTTCTCCACCATTTTCGTCGGCATTGGTAAAAGCCATGTTTAAGCCAGCCGCGCGAGCCAGCAGTGACAGCACCTCTCGCGCAGAAGCATCTCGCAGTACCAGCCGAGGCACCCGTTCTGCTGAACCCAAATCAATCACATCTAAGGTTGAATCAATGTCTGAAACGGCAAAGTCACCAACTGGTGGGGCTGAAGCTCTGGGTAAAAAGGGCGGGGCAGTGTTGAGAGAAGGGGCGCTAATTGGCGTTCCGTCGATCACCACAGAGGGATTAGGGACCAACACATCTGGCGTTTCTGTGCGCTGCGCTTGGGCCAGTTCAATGGCAGGTTCTACTCGCTCAGAACTGGCCTGAGGAGAACTGGTTTCAGAGGCGCTCGCTGGAGACTGAGAGTCACCCGGAATGGTGGCAATGGCATCTGGCAACTTGGAAGGTCTGGCTTTAGCGATCGCCCGCGTATCTAGCTTAATCAGCACGGCGTCATCGCCCGCCGACTTTTGAATATCACTCATCGGTGCTCGCTCATGGCCATTCACCGTCAGGCGCACTCGGTCTTCTCCTATGCTCTCTAGCTGAATAGAGTCAATACCAGGTGCAGGATTCTTTTGGCTAAAGCGTTTACCTTCAGCCAAACTCAGCTCAGCATGGGCAATGTCAGCCTGTAATACTTTGCCAGCGGTAGCCGTTACCATCTGAGGTGTGTCCCCAGATGTTGCTAACGTCAGCACCAATCCTGAACGAGTTTGGCGCAGGGCAATGCCCTCAACGGTGGTCGCACCACTAGCAGATTCAACAGCAGTGAGCGGGCTAGCGAGGACAGCCAAAGCACCCCCAACCATTAAGCTTCTAAAATTATGACGGCGTTTCACAAGTCACTCCTTGAAATCAGAACTAGTCTTGAAATCAGAACTAGCGGTGGATACAAACGGTGGATACAAAATAAACTGCAGCAAATAAAAACATCTAGCGTTTGTCACTTGGCTTGAATGCAGGTTTACTGGCGGAATCCCTACAGGGCAACGGGCCAAGTGACTTACGGGATGCGTAGGCGCTGCCTGCTCGCAGAGTATGCATCCCGCAAACCGCTATGGGGAAGGGTTACCCGCCCGGTGCAGGCGGTGGTGCCTCTGCCGGTGGCGCTGCTGCCGGTGGCGCCTCGGCAACCGGGGGGGGCACATCCACATCTGCTGTAGGCATCAGCGCATCTATTTGAAAAGAGGTGGTCAAAGGAATTTTGGGTTCTACAACTACTGTGCCACCTGAGCCAATCACCGTTTCAGCAACTGGCGAACCGCTGGTTAAGTTAAAATCACGAATCATCAATAGGGGCTCTAAGCGCTCTAAATTGCGCAAGATGACTTGCGTTTGGGCGTAATCACCAGAAAACTGGATAGAGTAAGTTTCACGCTTGAGTTTGCCATTTACCCCATCTCCTAAAGAGCCATCGCTGACCACTACTTTTTCTCCTGGCGTGAAGGCTTCTAATTTGGCTTCTACCAAAATGGGCGGAATACCCCGAGCCTTCACCTGATTGCGCACGCCACTCAAGGTCGCGTTGCTGCCCTCAATTCGCTGGTTGATATCAATTAGCAGCGTATCCATGGTTTTTTCGTTGGCAAACAGTGAATAGACATCGCGACGACGGGCCATGGCGGTATCTAGCTCTGCTTCAACTTTGGCAATGTCTTGAAGTTGCTGAGCCTGGGATACGAGCTGGCCCTCTTTGGTCGCAATCTCAGCACTTAAGGCCGTATTTGCTTGGACGACAGGCTGCACTAACTTGATATAGCCATAGACTGCTGCGCCAATACCCACGAGCGCGATCAGGCCCCCAATCACGGCAGGTGATAGCTCAATGCCGAAAATAACGGGATTGAGCGGTTCATCTAGAAAATCTTCATCAGATGGAATAAAGTCGCCAGTGGCAGTCATTACTGAATTGCTCCTGTTGCTTGAAGGGTACGAATACGGGCGGCGAGGCCAGTGGCTTCTTGCTGGCGGTTTAACTCATCGAGCAGGGCTGTTGCCGGAATGCTTTTAATGTCTCCGGTGATGGTGTAGTCCACCAGCTCGATAGGTTCACCATTGTCAACACCACCGGGGCAGTAGCCTGGGACTTTTTCACCCAAGGTTGCAGCGGTAATCTGCACGGACTGTGCTGCTAAAAAAGGGGACGTTTTTAGCGTGAGTAAAAAGTCATTGATATCTTCAAATGAGCAGGCTTTGCCGATAAGGGTGAGGCCACCGGCGGTTGACTCGCCACTGCCAGCGTCTTGTACCAAACTCGAAATTTGAGCACGGGTGGGTATTCGGCCTTGGATATCGCGCACAATCACTGACCAAGGGCGGATGCGCTCAAAGACACTGGCAAGGCCCTGAATCTCTGTTTCAATTGCTTGAGTTTGCTGGCGCAAGGTGTCTACTTGGGCGAGTTTTTGCTGTAGCTCACCGAGCTGGCCGTCTAGGCTGGCACTTTGAGCGGTTAGCGTTTTTTGGTGATTTTGCAAAATGAACCAGTAGCCACCAACGCCGCCGCAGGCTGCGATCGCCAAAACGGCCCCAACTAACAGCGGCGTTTTGCCAGCCATACTGACCTTGGGCCGATCAACCGGGACAATCGCCTCGACGGGCCGATCAGCGCGATCATTTAAAAAGTTAATATCAATTCCGTACATAGCCTTTAAACCTCCCTCAGCCCTAAACCCAACACCGTTGCCAACCCTGAACGCTGAGCTGGAGACATCTCTTCATCCACCTCAATCGCTAATGCATCAACCGGGTCAACCACACTCGTCGGCAGCCCGAGACGCTGCGCAAAAAACTCGTCCAAATTCCCAATGGCGCTGCCAGCACCCGCTAGCAAAAGCTGAGCGACTTCCATGTCTTCCCCTTGATTCAAGTAAAAATCAATCGAGCGTCTGAGTTCGTCAGCGAGCTCGCCTAGCACCCGCAACATGGCTGCTGTGCCTGGATTCATCCCCCCTTTTGGCCCTCCGGCTATAGGCCCTGGCGGCACCGACAGGCCCTGAAGCAAATCGGCATTGCGAGAACCCGGTAGGTTCATTGCCCGACTGAGCGCATTCTGAATTTGAGAGGTGCCCAACGGAACCGTGCGCGAAAAATGCGGAATGCCATCGACGACGATAGAAATTTCGGTGCTATCAAACTGAATATCAACAATGGCTGCTGCCTCTTGAGACGTGAACTGGCGCAATTGTTCACGAATGGTGCGAATCAAAGCAAAGCTGCTGGTTTCTAACACATTAAGGCTGATACCGGCTTGCGCGAAGGTTTCGGTGTAGCTGTCCGTAATGTCTTTTTTAACTGCGACCAACAGCACCTGAACCTTTTCAATGCCGTCATCATCTACAAAAAAGCCCAGCTTTTGATAGTCCACATCCGCCTCATCCCGAGGAAAAGGTAAATATAGGCTGGCTTCTTGGTTGAGCACCATCTCCCGCAGTTCGTTATCGTCTAGCTCTGCTGGCACAGGAATCACCCGAGTCACGGCCCGACCCGGCACGGCGGTTGTCGCTTTTTTGACCTTGATTTTGTTTTCAGCCAGGGTTGATTGGATAATTTCAGCCATAGTGGCGCTATCAACAATTTGCCCTTCTACAAAAACGCCTTCAGGAATTTCAGCCGTTGCCAACGTTTGCAGCTTGATCTTTTGACCCTGTTTTTTTAAGTAAGCAATATTGATGCGTTCGGGCGTCAGCTCGATGCCAACCCCTGGCGATTTCTTAGAAAATAAAGACTTGAGTCTGTTCACGACTGCGCTTGCCCGGTGACTAATAACGGAGACAACCCGAAAAGATCCGAATTTGGACTCTAGATTGCCCAGATTTAAACAAGAAAATTACATTTGAACCCTGACGGCTTCAGTACTTTTGCGCTGGCCCACATTCTGACGATTTGCTAGTCATCTCCTGCTCAAAACAATCTCTCAGCGCTTTTACTGAGTTGCTTTGACTTGGGGTTGAACTCGTTGTTTGAGCCCAAGTCTATGAACAGTTTTTACAGGTGCAAAATCCAGCCAATCATCAACGGCCCAAAAATCCATCGGCAATGCAGTTTGCCCACTGTATCGATGCAACAAACATGCTTGATAGGCCATGCCCCGTAGACGGATAGTAACCATCGTTGATTTAAAATCCGTCTACTGGGCCGTCCAAATTGGCGATCTGTGCTGTAAAGTCTCTGTGCTGTAAGGTCTCTGTGCTGTAAGGTCTCTGTGCTGTCAAGTCACCGCGCAGCCAATTGTGCCTCTCAATTGCATCGTCTTTAAACTGAGTTGTTGTAATCGCTATGTCTTTTCTACGCCATTGGAAAAAGTTTTTGCTCTTCGTGTTTATCGGTATGCTCTCAAGCTGGCTGATTAGCTGTGGCAACGCTGCCAACACCACTAGTGATACGGCTGATGCTGGCCAATCCGGCAAAGCAGAGGTCGAATTTTGGACAATGCAGCTCTCGCCCAAGTTTGATGACTACTTCAATCAGCTGATTGCCGCTTTTGAAGCTGAAAACCCTGATATCACTGTGAAATGGGTTGATGTGCCTTGGAGCGATATGGAAACCAAAATTTTGGCGGCAGTTTCAGCAGGCAACGCGCCAGATGTGGTGAACCTCAACCCTAACTTTGCCTCACAGCTTGCTTCAAAAGGCGCTTGGCTCACCCTTGATGACAAACTTTCAGCAGCAGAGCAGGCTATTTATTTACCCAAAATTTGGCAGGCCACTCAGCTCAATGGCGATAGCTTTGGCTTTCCTGGTATCTGACGGCTCGAGTGACGCTATATAACAGCGAAATCTTTCAAGCGGCAGGCATCACTGAACCGCCTGCAACGTTTGCAGAACTCGCTGAAGTCGCTAAGCAAATTAAAGAAAAGACCGGGAAGTACGCCTTTTTTATTAGCTTTGTGCCTGAAGATGCTGCTGATGTGCTGCAGTCCTTTATTCAAATGGGTGTGCCTTTGGTCGATGACGACGGCAATGCTGCTTTTAATACGCCTGAAGGAAAAGCCGTTTTTCAATATTGGAGTGACCTTTACCAGCAGGAGTTGCTGCCTCGCGAAGTGCTCACTCAAGGCCACCAGCAGGCGATTCAACTCTATCAATCGGGTGAAACGGCGATTTTGGCGTCCGGGGCAGAATTTTTGGATACGATCGCAAGTAACGCCCCAGATATCGCGGCTGCGACCAAAAGTGCGCCCCAAATTAGCGGCAGCACGGGTAAAAAGAACGTCGCTGCGATGGATTTGGTGATTCCTAAATCTACAGATGTTGAGGAAGCTGCGCTGAAATTCGCGCTCTATGTGACCAATGATGCCAATCAGCTTGAGTTTGCCAAGCAGGCGAATGTGCTGCCTTCGACCGTGACAGCCATGAAGGATAGCTACTTTACCGCTGTACCGGCTGACGCCACCCCGGTAGAAGTTGCCCGTGCTGTCAGCGCGAGTCAGCTCGATGACGCGGCGGTGCTGATTCCAGCGATGGAAGATGTCAAAGAGCTGCAAAAATTATCTATGACAATTTGCAGGCGGCTATGCTCAAAGATAAGAGCGTTGATGAGGCGATCGCAGATGCCGCTGCCGAGTGGGATAATCGGTAGTAATGGGACAAAACCGGTATTTCTTAAGTATCGCGCGTCAGTATCGCACGTCAGTATCGCGCGTCTTAAGTCACTTTCATTAGTACCCTCCTAGCGTGCCCTGTCGTTTGGCTTGTTTTTCGGCCCAGCGAAAAGTCAGGGTGCCTAGGGTGAAGTACACCATGCCATTGGCGAGGGCGATCGCCCAGATCCGCCAGTCCAAAGGCTGCTCTCTAGCCATCAAATCTCGCAGCAGTCCTGTACTGGGCAAAATCGGCAGCATATTTGCCACCAGTCGGGCGCTCCCCTGCCAATGTTCAGTAGGTGTAGCTAATAAAAACAGCAGCAAAAACTGAAAAAGGCTGAGCACCTGCTGTACCTTTTTGAGCACCAGCGCAAAAGAGCCAATAAAAAAGGCCAGTCCATAGGCGCTGAGCAATAATGTCCCTAGCGGCAACAGCAGCAAGACAGGAAAGGCCAATTGGCTGCCCGTCATCACCATAATGATGGCCAATACAATCACAATCAGAAGCAATCGCAAGGTAAGGCTAGCGATGGCCCGAGCCAAAAACACCCGTGGTGCGCCAAACGGTGACAAAAATACCTGCTCCAATGTCCCCGTTTGGGCCTCTAGCTGTAGATTTGTGGCAATATCATTGACGATATAGAGCACCAATGACCAGATCACATAGCCCACCACCACTGTATCAAGGCGGTTACCAAAGCTGCTCGTAGGCCCTGCCATGTACTGGGAGCCCAAGAATATGCCGTAAAACACCGCCGTTAAAATCACCACCCCGCCGATGACCTCCGCTGGGTAGCGAATGGTTTGTCGCCAGGTACGCTTTAGCTCCCCGATTAGCAAGTGAATCATGACGATTGGTTCTGCACCAGTTTTAAGAAAATATGGGTCAAATCAGCGCGATCTTGACGCACTTCCAGCAGTGGCAGCGGTGCCAATAAGCTCAAGATTCTATAGACCATGGCCGACGATGACGGCTGCTGGCGATCAGCCGTCACCATAGGATGGTAGTAGATCAGCCCATCGGTCACGTTTGCCCCTAATCTTTCAATCGCTGCTCGCTGAGCGGCTGCTAATGTGCCTTCAAAGGTAATCCGATAGGCTGTCTGATTTGAAAACTGCTGAATCAACGCTTGGGTAGACTGCTCAGCTACAATTTTCCCCTGCCGAATCACCGCCACGCGATCGGCCAGTTCTTCGGCCACATTGAGCTGGTGGGTCGTCAGCAAAATAGCGCAGCCAGAAGCTGCAACCTGCCGCACCAGATCTTTGACCGTTTCGCCCGATTCGACATCAAGGCCCAAGGTGGGCTCATCGAGTAGCAATAGTTTGGGTTCGTGAATCAGGGCGGCGCGATCGCAATTTTTTGCTGCATTCCCCGCGAGAGCTTCTGCACGGGCACTTGCTGCTTATCCAGCAGGCCAAACGACGCTAGCAGCGACTGGCCACGACGCCTAGCCATCTTCCCGGACATCTGTCGCAGCACGCCAAAATATTCCAAATTCTCTAAAGGCGTTAGCCGCCAATATAGGTTTCGATTACCTTCTAATACCGCCCCTACGCCTTGTAAAGCCTGAGGCTGTCGGTGGGGATTTTTCCCAGCAATGTTCACCCAGCCGCCATCCGGTCGAATCAAGCCCGCAATCATTTTGATGGTGGTGGTCTTGCCAGCCCCGTTCGGCCCTAAAAAAGCCAAGACTTGTCCCGGTGCGATGGTGAGTGTTACCCCTTGCACCGCTGCAAAGCGTCGTTTGCCTCGGCCATAGCTTTTCCGCAGATCTTGGGCATCTAAAGCAGGTGGCGCCGAGACCGGAGAAACGAGCGGGCTAAAAGGCGTCATTGGGTCATTACAAGGATAGTCCAGGCAGATATATTGAATGAGATAAATATCCTAGCGGAGAAATATACAGAGCAATACGGTGGGAAACGACGGTTTACCGATCCAATAAAAAAATAACGTTAGCTTAATATTCGGTTACACTTCTACATATTGCTTTTGCATATTGCTTCTGCATATTGCTTCTGCATATTGTTTGAGTGCTTACGTCACAGACGAGCCCAGCCGATAGGCCAAACGGACAGGCCAGAACTATCAAGTCGTTAGCTAGGATTTCGAAACTGTCAGTTATGACTTTTTTTAATTTGAGTGAACCCTTAGTGCCACCCAATCCAGAGACGATTGGGATGCAAGATCTCAATCGTTTGTTGAAGGTTCATCTCAAGCGGCGGTTTGTAGCCAGCCCAGTGCTAAGCAAGCTAGCGGCTTGGCTCTCCTCAATCAATTTTTCCTTGACGCAAATTGATCGCGCTTTTTTGCTGTGGGGAGGGGTGGCGATCACAATTTTTTTCCTGGCTCAGTTTTCTCACCTGAGTTGGACAACTCAATCTTCTATTGATGCGGCCCTGACCGGTATCGGCATTGCAGGCAGTGCCCAGTTGACTTGGCGGCTGGCCTGTAGCGAAAAACTGCGCTGGGTGGTTTTCCTCTGGGCTGTGCTGATGGCAGGTGGGATGGTCGTGACGGCCTATGGCATTTTTTGTAGCGTTGTCCTTGTGCTGGCTCATCTGTGTTCGCTGTGGCTAGGGCTATGTGCGGTGGGCTATTTGGCCATGGGATTAGGTTTGCGATCGCGCTGCTTTGGCGCGGCTAGTCTGGTTCATGGCATGGCGATTACTGCGCTATCACTCAATCCTAGCTGGCAGTTTTTGACCACCGGGCTGGTCATAGCATTAACCCTGTTCTTTTTTTCTGTTGTCCCTTGGGATATGCGCGAGGCTGAAGCTGATGAGCTGTGCGGACAGCCGATTGCTGTGATCAGACCGTCTGCGGCTATGCCGTCTGCGTCTCGACAATCTTAGCGGTTTTGCAAAGTCCCTTGCGTTAGCAGCCCGTCAATCTGTTCTACGGTCAGCGGCTTACTGTACCAATAGCCCTGAGCGTAATCGCAGCCCATTTTACTGAGTACTGCTATTTGCTCTGGGGTTTCAATCCCTTCGGCTAGCACTTTAAAGTTGAGTCCTTTGGCCAAGGCAATGATGGTCGATGCGATCGCAGCATCGCTAGGACTATCGACCAAATCCATGACAAAAGAGCGATCGATTTTAATCGTATCTAAGGGAAAACGCTTGAGCACGCTCAACGACGAATAGCCCGTACCAAAATCATCCATGGCAATTTGGATGCCCGTATGGGAGAGCTTTTTGAGCACTTCAATGGCATAGTCCACATCGTGCATCGCAGCACTTTCAGTCACCTCTAGTTCCAAATAGTGCGGATCAAAGTCGGTATTTTTCAAAATTTGCATAATTGAACGCACCAGATGACTCCGATGAAACTGGTGCGCAGACAAATTCACCGCTAGCCGCAACTGCGGAAATCCCATCTGCCGCCACTGGCGATACTGGGTGCAGGCTTTCTGCAATACCCAACGGCCAATCGGTTCAATGAGTCCTGTATCTTCAGCAATCGGAATAAACTTAGCAGGCGAGATCAGCCCTAAGCTAGGGTGCTGCCAGCGAATCAGCGCCTCTAGCCCAATCCACTGACCGCTGAGCAAGTCTACTTGGGGCTGATAGCACAAAAAAAGTTCGTTATTATCTATGGCCTTACGCAGGTCGGTCTCTAAGTTGAGCTGGGTGCGAGCATCCGCATTGATTTCTTCAAAGTAAACCTGATAGTTATTGCGGCCTTGCGCTTTGGCCTGATACATGGCGGCATCAGCATTGCGCAGCAAGGTTTGCTCATCTTCGCCATCATAAGGCGCTAGGGCAATGCCCAAACTCGCCGTGACATACAGCTCTTCTCCCTGGATGTAAAAGGGGGCCGAGAGCCGCTGCAAAATTCGCTCCAAAATATTAGAGATGTCTTCGGACGATCGCAGCGCACACAGCAGCAGGGTAAACTCATCGCCGCCCCAGCGGGCCACCACATCATAGCCCCGTAGGCAGCTTTTCAAGCGTTCCGCGACCTGTTGCAAAAGGCAGTCCCCTGCCTCATGCCCCAGCGTGTCGTTAATATTTTTAAAGCGATCCAAATCTAAAAAAGCAACCCCCAGCATTGTGTCCTGTTCTGCTGCAGCGGCAATGGCTCTGACCATTTGCTGAGTAAATAACACCCGATCAGGGAGTTCGGTAAGCTGATCACAGGCGCTGCGGTATTGGGCGATCTGATCGAGGCGCGATCGCCGAATGGCCAAATAAATTTGACTTCCCGCTGCTTCCAATAACGCCACATCCTCAGCTAACCAGCCCCCCTGTGCAGCTTGGCGAAACAGCACCAAGACCCCGACAAAAGCTGGCTCAGGCACAGACCTATGATCGATGTGAGCTGCCTCCATCTCGGTATGCGGTGATTCGAAAGAGACCTGAGAAGACTGAGAGGCTTGAGCAGCCTGGGAGGCTTGATCAGCTTGAGATAAGTCAGAGACGACTAAAGGCAGCAATAGTAAGTGACGCCCTTGGCTAGACCCAAATATGTCACTCAACTGAGCAGGCCAACAATCCTCTAGATAGGTTTGCGTACCACTGAGATGAAAAAAGCCCCCAGACACCAGCGACGTCAACTGCGCCTGCAAGTCAGTGGCCTGACTTTGCCAGAGGATATTCACCTCCCTTGGAGCAGCAATCCCCAAATACTGCCGCAGTAATTGGTTGACATTTACAGGCAGGGCTACGGCAGGTTTTGCAACGCCGCCATCTGCCGAACCATTTGCCGAACCATCTGCCGAACCATCGCTCGAAAAGTGCTGAGCGTTACCGCTAGCCCGATACAGCCCAGACAAAAATAGCTGAGCGTTATCACAATGAAGCTCCTCACATAGAACAGAAAGCACCTGAGGCCAGAGATTAGGTGTATCACTCGGGCAGTGCAATAAACAGCCTAAACGACTCAACAGCGTATCTGACGATAGACCAAATGAGGCACAGTTGCCCTGGGTGGTCGGTAAAAGTGGAGAATAAGTCACCCTAAACATGCTCCATCAAAATAGAGCAGAGACACAAATCACTGTCGCTAAAACTATGGTGGTCTCAATGTTCCCGAAAAAGTTGGTATGACAGCGTTAACTGCGCTGGCCCTACCGAACGTTTTTATCGGCGGCTTCGTCGGGGCTACCTGCTAGCTGGTCTGTGGGCCTTAAAATATAGCGTTCTCCGTCAAAGATTAAGAGGGGGGCCGTAGCGGGAGAAACCGGCTGTTCAGCTTGAATTTGCTCATTAGCAAGCTGATCTAGGCGGTCACGGCGAGCCGGTTGTTGGGCCTGCTGTTGGGCCTGTTCATTCAAGGGGGCCAACATACTGGCCACCTCAGTTTGTTGTTCTAACGATTGGGTAGAAGAAACCAAATTGCCCAGGCCATTGATCAAATTTCGTAGCTGTTGTCGAATCGCTGGATCTCCGGTGATTTCATCGACATCTGCCATGACCTTTTGGGCGCTTGCTAAAGCATCTCGAGCAGATTCTAACGTTTGCTGAAGCAGCACGAGGTTCGCGGGGTTATTGAGCGACGCTGTGATGGCCTGTAGATCAGCAGAAGCATCTGCAGCATTGCCAACTAGCCGCTCTAAATCATCGACCAATTCACCGCTTTGTAAGCGTGGCCCGAGGACATCGGCTGCTCCTCGTAGCTGGAGACTGGCCGATTGAACATTTGCTAAGGTATCTACTAACATGCCGCGATTTTCACCAATCAAACTGTTGATGTCACTGGCGGTAAGGGCGAACTGTTGGGCTGCGATCGCAGCCGAATCAGTTGCCCCCCTAGCAGAATCGGCCAAAGGGCCAATTTCAGCACGGGCCAAACGGGTCAGTTCAGTGGCTTCTTGGGCCAATACCCCAGCATCGTTAGTCGTTTGGGTGACGCTTTCTAAAACGGTTTTGAGCTGGGCGACGAGTTCAGGATCGGCAAACAGTTCGGCAACTTCTCCGGCTGAGCGTAGCAGGGCTTCATAGCTAGGGCCGGTAACCCCAACGAGACGATCGCCATCGCACAAAATCACATCGCCTTCGCAGTCTTTGCCCACAGGTGGAATCTCAGCAGCACGCGCTGGCAGCTCTACTAGCGGCGTAATCTCAATCGACATTTCGCCGATCAGACCTGATTCCACCGTTTCTACCGTGACTCTATTGGGCATCCGTAAATCACTTTGGGTGATCTCTAGCCCCAAATCCACCGCATTAGAGCGCGGTGTAATAGAAATCACTCGACCGACGGACACCCCTCGATACAGCACGGGTGTCCCCACCTGTACCCCCATGGTGTCCTTAAATTCAGCGACTAGCTGATAGGGTCGATTGGTTGGATTAAACCCTCGCAGCCAAAGCAACAACCCGCCAAACAAACCAATCCCCAAGAGAATCAACAGTCCTACAGAACCTTCCCTAATTGTTCGCGATCGCATTGCGCTTTCCTCTTCGCTTTCCTCTTGCTTTCCTTTTGCTTTCCTCTTCGCTTTCCGATTACCCCGTCACATGAATCGGCCCTTCAACCTGGGCACTAAAAAATTGACGGACAAACGGATTGTCGGTGGCATCAATTTCATCTACACCCCCAAGCCACTGTAGCTTTCCATCGTGGAGAAACACGACCCTATCCGCCGTCCGGCGAATCGTACTTTCTTGATGCGTCACAATGACATAGGCCCCGCAGGCTTGATGACGCACCCCCCGAATCAAATCTTCAATCACCGTAGAGGCAATAGGATCAAGCCCGGCTGTCGGCTCATCGTACAGCAAAAGGCCCGGTCTATCTTTCGGATTATGAGGATTAGCAATCACCGCTCGCGCAAAGCTGACCCGCTTACGCATACCGCCAGACAGCTCAGCCGGATATTGAGCTGAAATATCCGGCAAACCGACCATATTCAACGCTTCTAGCACCAATGATTTAATTTCACGCTGACTCAATCGAGAATGCTGGTAAAGCGAAAATCCCACATTTTCCGCTACCGTGAGCGAATCAAACAACGCAGGCTGCTGAAACACCATGCCCACACCCAACGGATCGGGGGCATCTTCTATCAGTCCTTGGCGTTTTTGCCCGGCCACCCAAATTTCTCCTGCATCAGGTGCCAATAGGCCAGCAATAATGCGCAAAATAGTAGATTTGCCCGTTCCCGATGGGCCAATGATCGCCATTGCCTCTTCAGGATAGAGGGTAAGGTCAATATTCTCTAACACAGGATGAGTGCCAAACCGCTTAGAGATTCCCTTCAGCTCCACCAGCGGCGATTGAACACCGACCAATGAGCCACCCAGCGATCGATGTGGCCGTGAAAAATCTGCTCTTTCAGGATTTTCTCCCTCAGGATGTGAGTCTTGAAATTGAGAAGAATTGGGATAAGCCATGCAAACCTAGCGATCTTGAAGCCCACTTGAAGCCCATATTTAATTTAAATATGTTTGTATAGGCTGTCCCTATCCTACTGAATATTCAGCACTGACCCAATGAAAGTTGGCCTTTTTGCTGTATAACCCTAATGCGTGATCCCAACTCGCCGCTAGCAACCACCATGCGCTCAAATCGTCACAAACTATATGCCAAGCCTAAGCGCTGGGTGAGGTGGTTAAGGCCAGGGCTATTTGTTAAGCGCTGGATGTTTTTGAGCACAATCGGCATTCTTGCGGTGGGCCTTGGCATCATGGTATGGCTCAAGCTCACACCCGTGTTTTATACGGTGAAGTTTGTGGGCAATGTGCTCAACTTCATCACCCGCTTGATCCCAAGCTATGTCAGTGGCCCCCTAGCGATTGTGGGCGGTTTACTCTTTATCATCTGGGGCCAAACGCGTACGCTCTTTTCTATTGTGGAGGTGCTGCTACCGGCTAACAACGAAGACACGCTTTGGGATGCCCTAGCGACTCACCGGCGGTTAATTCGGGGGCCTCGCATTGTGGTCATTGGCGGAGGGACGGGCCTTTCGACGTTGCTGCGGGGGCTCAAACGCTACAGTGCCAATATCACCGCAATTGTGACGGTAGCCGATGATGGCGGCTCATCTGGTCGGCTGCGACGAGAAATGGGCGGAATTCCACCGGGCGATATTCGCAACTGTTTGACAGCGCTAGCTGACGAGGAAAAACTCTTAACAGAGCTGTTTCAGTATCGATTTGAAGCAGGCAGTGGGCTCAGCGGCCACAGTTTTGGCAATTTATTTCTATCAGCAATGAATGAAATAACTGGAGATTGGGAGCGGGCGATCGCAGCTAGCTCTCAGGTTCTCGCCATTCGTGGCCGGGTACTGCCCTCCACCTTGAGCGATGTCAGCCTCTGGGCCAATCTCAGCGACGGTCGCCACATCCAAGGAGAATCAAACATCACCAAAGCCAGAGGCAGTATCGATGAAATTGGCTGTGTGCCCGAAAACCCTCCTGCACTCCCTCAAGCCATAGAAGCGATCAACAGCGCAGAATACATCATCATTGGCCCCGGCAGCCTATATACCAGCATCATTCCCAACCTGCTTGTGCCTGAGCTAGTAGACGCTTTGGCGGCTCGTAACGTGCCTAGCATCTATATTTGCAACATTATGACTGAGCCAGGAGAAACCCAAGGCTACACCGTTTCTGAGCACATTAAGGCGATTGATCGAGCCTGCGGTCAGCGACTGTTTGATGCCGTCCTAGTGCAAAAGAAAATTCCTTCTGAAGCCGCCATTAATCGATATCTCAAAGAAGGTGCCACCCCCGTCATTTTAGATCGCAAGGCAATTATTGATTCAGGTCGCCGTATCGTCATTGCCAACGTGATGGACGAAGAAGACACCGCCGTACGCCATGATCCCAAACGCTTAGCAAGGGTGCTGGTGAAATGGTACGAACGCACCAAAGGGCGATGGCAATAGGGCGATGGCAATAGGGCGATGGCAATAGGGCGATGGTAATGGCTGAGTCATGGTCGAGTCATGGTCGAGTCATAGTCGAGTCATGGTCGAGTCATGGCTGAGCAGATCAGCCCATCAGGTGAATCCTGAATTGAGGTAAATCCCTTTTGAGGCAAATCCCTTTAAGGTGAATCTTTTAAAAATTTTTGGCCAACCCAGTTGCTCAGCCCACTCACCAAAGCCCCGGCCATCAGAATCCCAATCGCAGGCATAATCACCGGCTCCCACAGGCTATACCAAAGATCAAAGCCCAAATCAACCTGCGCAAAGCGGCCAATGAGGGCAACAGCGAACCAAGCAAAGCAAAACAACACAAAAACAGATTGAGCATCAGCACCGTATTCAATCCGTTTACCAACTGATTTTTCATCACAACTGCCATCGCAACTGCTCACAACTTTATAGCTTTGGCGTGACGCACGCTAGCTACAAATTGCACCCTATCGGCCAGTGTTTCGTCCTAGCAGCACCCCCTGATAAAAACCCCTATACCCCCTGACAAAATATGGCTGCCTCATCGGAGAAGCAGCCATACCATGGTTATTCATCATAGAATCAATGTCCCTTGAGCCCCCTATAAATTAGGGGCTCATTGACCTACATTGCCTGTGGGGCATCTGCTTTAGCCATAACTATGTTGTCAGGATCAACATAGTGACATACGGCATCATCAACACAGATCAAAGCCCACCCAGACTTGTCAATTTCAACAAAGGTGTAGTCCGCATTTTGGACGAAAAAGCCCTTGTGATTTCTCGTTTCTGGCTTAATTGCAACTGTTCGAAGATCCATAAAATTGCTCCCGAAATGAGTAGAGTGAGTTTAGGTGTTAAACCGGTTAGCTCAACTTAAATGTGAAAGGACTGATTCAATGAAGAACTGGTTCAATGAAGAACTGGTTCAATGAAGCAGACTTCAAACAGTTAAGGTGTGCTTATCGATTCCTTCATCTAATCTTATCAGTCGTCTCGGGGATCGCTCATTAAGTTATTGTTTCAAACCTTTGGGGCATTTTTTCAAGGCCGGGAGACAGTTTCAGGGCAGGGTTTTGAGCCTTCTGAGAGGGGCTAAAGTGCCCAACGACAAGGTTTCTTGAAATCGTCAAGTAAAAGGGGTGGGGATCGCAAATGCGTTTGATCCCCACCCCCTTATATGATTTTTGTTGCAATAGTTAATTAAGTTAGGATAAGGCTTTGGGTGGCTTCAAATGAGTTTTGTGTTAACCGGGGCTATGAGTATTCAGGGGTTCACGCTTCAAGTAGCCATTTTTGAACTCGCTTGAGGCTTTTCCAATCAGGCTTCCTTCTTAATCCTTCTTCAAGATTTTCCTCAATTTCAGCTTTGAGTTCATCTACGGCATAAAGCACTTGTGTGACGATCTCTATTTGCTCTCGGACACCGCTTTTGCCGGTTTCTAACATGGCAATCGAAAGATTGACGCGGGCTTGGGGATCTTTGGGAGCGAGCTTGACGGCTCGCTGAGCGGCTTTGTAGGCGGCGTTGGGTTTATCTAGCAGGAGATATAGCCAAGACAAGCAGGTTTGCGCGGCGCTGTTTTTGGGCGCATGGAGGCAAATTTCTTTAAAAGTAGGCAGCAAAGTTTCGGCAGATTCGCCTGCTTTATAGCGGGCAATGCCCTCGTCAAATTGAGTTTCTAGAGTTTGCATATTGAGGGAGAAAAAGGGAATCGAGCAACAGTGGCTAAAAGTGGCTAAAAGTGGCTAAAAGTGGCTCAGGAAACGGGTGAGTAATGCCTATGTGTAGGTCTGTATTACAGGTCTGTATTACGTGCCAAAGGATTTGCCACAGCCGCAGGTTTGGTTGGCGTTGGGATTGGTAAATTGAAAGCCTCCGCCAATGAGCGCATCGCTGTAATCGAGCATTAGTCCATATAGATAGAGAAGACTTTTGCGATCGCAGATAACTTTAAAGCCGTCGTAATCGTACACTTCATCGTGCTCGCCCACATTGGCAAT
The DNA here is from genome assembly GCA_012033015.1 of Phormidesmis sp. RL_2_1. Taxonomy (GTDB): domain Bacteria; phylum Cyanobacteriota; class Cyanobacteriia; order Phormidesmidales; family Phormidesmidaceae; genus Phormidesmis. The sequence continues at coordinate 33,835 of JAAUPS010000004.1, read as the reverse complement.
ATCTTCAAAATCCATCATGTAAGACATGCCAGAGCAGCCTCCCTGACGGACGCCCACTCGCAAACATAAATCACTGCCTTGTTTTTCGCGCAGCGCCTTAACGTGGTTAAGGGCTGCTTCGGACATGAGGATACCTTTTTCAGTACCGGCTGCTGCAGGCGTTGGCGTGATAGCCTGAGGTGCTTCGGTGGATGGTGTGGCCTGTGTCATGGCAATTAAAATTGGGTTGATGGATTAGTTTTTAGTTTAACGTATCAGTCTTGGGCTTTACGGCTCTAGGCAGCCCTTATCTTAAGGATAAATAGCAACTCACCGATGCTCTGCTATAGAGCGGGCGATCAGATACAGCGATGAGATCGCGCTAAATCACGCTCACTGAATCACGCTCACTGTATAAGATGGAGGTTAGGCGATATGCTGCTGATCCCTATCTAGATGCCTGTTAGTCTAGACGGCTGTTGGTCTAGAGGGCTGGTGGTAGATTGCTTTGGTAGATCGCTTTGATAGATTGGCCGTCGTCTGCGCTGATTTCTTTTGCATGTATTGTTTACGTTTTATTCAATGTCTCTGTTTTGATGCATCAACTGAGCCCTTTTACCTGTCGTCGTTTGAGTCAGCTTCCTAGGCTGACGAGCGTTTGGGAGTGCGATCGCCGTCCACTGCCTGCGGCGGGCTACGGCCTGACGAAGGGTGCCGATAAAGCATCCGGCGGCGAACTAGCAGATATGCCGCAAGGCGACTGCATTATGTGGGTCGATAGTTTGCAGGGGGTGGTGCGGGGGCTGAGTGTCGTGCCCAGCGAAACCGGCAATGAAGCCATTGTGCGGACGCTGCTGCAGGCGATTGAAACGCCCCAAGGGGGCAGCGGTGTAGAGCCAGCTCGGCCTCGCAAAGTGGTGGTGCGCGATCGCGAGATTCAGTTTTTTTTTTGCGAGGGGCCTTGCAAGATCTAGATATTCCGGTTGAATATACTCCTGTATTACCGGTGATTGACGAGGTCTTTGAAAAGCTTCAGTCTCCTGAAATCCTGGATCCCAAGCTGCCTGCAGCCTTTGAAAAAGCTCTGCTCGAAAAAGCCGCCCTGCTTTGGGAAGATGCCCCTTGGCAGCATTTGAGTGAGCAAGAAATTCTCGCGATTGAACTCAACCGTTGGGAAATAGAAACCCTGTATCTATCGGTATTAGGGCTAGCAGGATTAGAATACGGGCTGCTGTTTTACCGTGATTTAGAATCACTGCAGCAGTTTCGCCACAAGCTGCTGAATAGCCAAGACTTTTCTGATGATATGCAGCAGGCTTTTTTGGAGCAAAACTGTTTATTTATCAACTTCAATCCGGCTGAAGATGTTATTGCGATGCCGCTAGAGGGCAAAGCGGCGATCGTCGATAATACTGCCGTTGAGTACGAGTTTGGCAGCTTGCACCCACTGGAAGGGCTGCGATCGCAACTCGCTGAAGAAGAAGCTGCGAGCTTAGTGGTCGTTTTAGAGGCCCTCCATCGCTTCTTTAAAAAGCACGATCTCAGCACTGATAAATTTGCCCTAAAGCCCGCCAGCAGCCGCTTTCGCATTCCAAATCCGGCAAAAGCCAGCCTCCATACCTCCCCGCTTGAAATCGACCCTGGCCCTGACAAGATCGCCGTCAAAGTTTCCGACGGTGCCTGCGTCTCAGCGACCTTTTTGGCCGAAACCTTCGATGCAGATATCGATTACAGCGCGGCCTCCGATGGTAAAACGGCTTTCAACACAGCCCCTTTAATCAGTGACAGCGTCCCAGATGGATCATTTATTATGCTGGGCAACCACACCGACAAAAAGCTAGCGCCCCTACGGGACAACCCACGGATTTACTACCAAAGCTTTATTCATCCCCCTCAAAAACGGCCTACTGCCAAAGCAAGCTGGCCCATACTCACGATTCAGACCAGTCGCCCAAAAGCACAAAAACTGCTGGCCCAGCTCCGCCGAGAAGGGGGCATTCGTGCCATTTGTTTTAATCCGGGTACCGATCCACTGAGCGGGCAATTTTTTCAGGTTGGTTTACTAGAGACAGAACTCGGCCACTTGCATTTATTCAATGAATATGAACTCAACAATCCTATCGATGGTCACAGCCTAGAAAAGTGGGCCGAAGGGACTGCGCAAAACGACGGGTGCTGCGGCTGCATTATTGCTACGGGCGCGACAGGTATCCACCAGGGTAGGCCGACCATTAAAGAAATCGTTGGTTTCTTTGAGCTGCAAGCCAAACAGCCTGATGAGTTGGGTTTGGCCCCGCTGATGATGAGCTATGACCCAGAATAACCGGCCAGAATAACCGGCCAGAATAACCGGCCAGAATAACCAACATCATGATGAGTATCGTTATCGGCATTAACTGCTTACTCACCATCTTGATCCTGAAGATGGCCCATCGCCTTTGGCACATGCGCTGTCGGATCGCCCATTTGGCGGCTCGGCTGCAATATCTTGCACAAAATGCCATGCTAGGGCCACAGCAAGCAGGCTACGTCCTAGCGATTAAACGGGCTCAGATCGCTGAAACTCGGCTCAAGTTTGCCCAATGGCAGTTGCGATCGCGGCAAATTCGCCAAATCATCAAAATGGTTGAGCTACTTCGGGCGCTAGTGCTATATCGAGCTATGTATTCACGCAAATAGCGATTAGAATTCAGACTTAAACCCCTATTACTGAGTCCTTTTAACCTACCCCTAGTGTGACCACTAGAGCGCAGCAGCCATGGCAGATAACAAATCCAACGGACTTTTAGGCGGCCTGATTATTGGTACAGCCATCGGTGCGATCGCCGGGATTTTAGCCGCCCCGCGCACAGGCCGTGAAACCCGCCGCATCCTCAAAAAATCCGCCGACGCCCTCCCAGAACTCGCCGAAGATCTGGCCACCAGCATTCAGTTCCAAGCCGATCGCCTATCGCTAACCAGCCTCAGCAACTGGGATCAAACCCTAGATCGACTGCGCGAAGCGATCGCCGCCGGACAAGCCGCCAGCCGCCGCGAGTGGGCCAAAGAACAGTCAATGCCCATGAACGGCCCAATCAATAGCCCCAAAAATACGCCAATCAATCCAGATACCGATGGCAACGCTGTTCACACCGTCAGGGATGAAGCATAGCCACTGTGAACAACCCTTTCTTCTGGCTTGGCATTTCTATTCTATTGGTTGCTATCAGTTTGATGGCCCTACTCACCGTCGCTATTTTGACCCTCCAAGAGCTTGCCCGCGCCGCCAGAAGCGCCGAAAAATTATTAGATAGCCTCAATCAAGAACTGCCCGCCACCCTCCAAGACCTGCGACTCACCGGGAAAGAACTTGCTACGCTTACCGACGAAGTCAGCGGCAGCCTGCAAAGCGCTCACAGCGTTGTCAAGCAAGTAGATCAAAGTCTTTTGGAAGTCAAAGTACAAGCGCATAAAGCACAAGTCACTAGCCGCAGCCTATGGGCAGGTGCCAGCGCCGCCTTCCGCGTCCTCACCAAACCCTCACGTCGCCGCCGCCCACCCACTCGCCGCCCACCCATTCAGCCGCCCGCTCAGTCCACCGTTCAGCCGCCTGCTCAATCCTCCACCGTTCAACCGCCTGCTCAGCCGCCTGCTCAGCCGCCTGCTCAAGCCGCCATCCCAACGGATTCTCATAATCCTTCCCCCACTGCACCACACCCACCACAAGCCGCTGACACCAGTCACTCTCACAGACAAGAACGTTAAAAAAGCCCCTCTTGTCGGCAAATAATTTCCTTGTTTGCTTCAAGTATCTTAAAATTAGGTAAACAACTGTAAACAAAGGCAAGGCTGGATGCGGCTCGAACTAATGAACATGCGCTCTAAAACTATGCTCTATCCGACTATCCATGAGTGGGCCACCAAATGGGCGCTGAAGTGCGCAGCCGTTTTTTGCGCAATGTTACTGGTGTGGGCACCTACCATGCCAGCTCAAGCCGTTAATCATCCAGAATTGCTGCCTGATGAGCCCACAGTCGTAATCGATTTGGCCCGGATTTTAAACGATGCGCAAGAAGACTCTTTAAACGAACGGTTGCCCGCATTTGAAGCGGCCACTGGGTGGAAACTAAGAGTGCTAACCCAGTTCGATCAAACCCCCGGACGAGCCGTGAAAGAGTTTTGGGGCCTAGATCAAAAAAGTATTATGCTCGTCGCCGACCCCCGTGGCGGTAACCTGCTCAATTTCAGCGTAGGCGATGACCTTTATCCCCTGCTGCCCCGCACCTTTTGGATTGAGCTGCAAACTCGTTTTGGCAACCAGTTTTTTGTCCGTGACAATGGTGAAGACGGCGCGGTGCTCGGCGCGATTAACGCCTTAGAAACATGCCTAAACAGAGGCGGATGCGCGGTAGTGCCAGGTCTTCCTCGTGAACAGTGGATTTTGACTTTGATTACTTCTATTCTAGGTGGGGTCATTTGTGGATTTGCGGCCCAACCCAGACGAGAAGGCGATGGCATTGCTTGGCAATGGGCACTGTTATTTTCACCACTATGGGGAATTTTATTCATTGCCTTTGGCCTCGGCCCTGTCGTCACCCGCACACCCGAACTTTTGCCCGTTATTCGCAACGTCTCCGGCTTTATCATCGGTGCGATCGTCGCCTTCTTAACACCTGCTTTTGGCAATCCACCACCCGCCGATAAAAAGTCGTAAGCATGACAGCTCGGCTGACAATGAACCGAATGACTCAAACCGAAAAATTTAAGGAATGGTCGCCACTAAGACATCCTTTTCACGGTCTGCATCTTCCCCGGAAGCATGTTCTGTGAGTTTATCTAATACGCTTAGGATTTCTTTTTCAAAGGCAACTTGGGCGCGGTTGGTGCGGCCACCGATGTAGAGTTTGTCATCTGTTTGGAGTGCCCAAACTTGAGAGTGAGAGACATAGCTCATCATCACCCCAATCATCAGTAGGCCAAAGCCTAGGTAAACGACAGGGATGCCTGGATCAGCTTTAATTTGTAGCCCCGTGCTGCCAATGATTTCATCGACAAACAAGTTAATGCCGTTGACCTCAGTGGCGCTGCCCTCGCGGACAGTGGAAATGAGTTGGCCCTTCATGTCATACACTAGCAAGGTGCCTTGGAGATCTTGAGCAATCAGCGAAACGCCTTCGCTCATATCGGGTTTGGTGGGCACCCAAGTGCCCCAAAGTCTGCCATTTTTACCTTCTAGAGCAGCCATGGTCAGGTTAAATGTAGGGCTGTTATTTAGCCGTACTTTGACGGCCGCTACGGACCAGTCGGCTTGGTAGAGGGTGACGTTTTTATAACGTAGGGGTTGATTCACCCAGATGGTTTTGCGTTTGACCTCTTCGCCGCTGTCATCAAGAATGGAGAGATCGGAGTAAAACTGATCGACGCGGCCTTCGGGGGAATAGTCAATCCAAAAGCGATTGACATGGACTGACCAGTCTTTGGGTACTTGAGAGGCTGACCACGGGCCTGCTTCAAAAATGTTTTGAATGCTAAAGGTTTGGCCGCTAGGCACCATTTCTTGGGCGAAAAAGCCGGTCATAGCGCCTAAAATCGCACCGACTAAAACCAGCAACATGCTGGCATGAACCACAATCGGGCCGATGCGTCCGATTAGGCCCTTGTGGGCATAGAGCATTTGCGCGGTGCTGTCTTCGCTGGCTTTCTCAAAAACTTTATAGCGGCGATCGCAGAGCAACCCCTTCAACGTATCAACAGACCCTTTTCCCAGCGCTGGGCTCACTTCTAGCTCTGTGCTCAGCGCCATCTTGCCAAACTGGCGAGGTTTACTGTAAAAATTCCAGGTTCGTGAAAACCAGCGCAGCGCCGTAATTTGGCGAGTAAAGGTGCAGGCTGTAAGACTCGCACCAAAGAGAATCAAAATGGCCAAGAACCACCAGGTGCTATAGACCTGGTTTAGCCCGGTCATAAGAATGAATTTCCAAGTGAGGAAGCCGAACAGGGCAGGCTGTTCGGGGTAGTTCTCTTGGTAAAAGGAAAGCCCTTGCCCCTGTTCGATGACGGTGCCGCTAATGCTGAAAATGGCGATCGCAAGCAATAGGCCGATGGCGAGTCGAAGATCGGCCAGTAGGGGTAATAGATCTTTGCGGAAGTATCGTTTTATTGCAGTAATAGCGGGGGGCATGGGGGGAAGGAGGAAGAGATAAAGGGGGGGGTTAAGTGATTGGGAGTAAACGAGTGACGAGGGAAAATAGACCGAAGCCGACGAGTAAGATGCCGCTTGCAGGGGTAATCCATCCTGACCAGCGGCGCAGTTCTAACAGGCGTTTAATGGATGCGGTAAAAGTCCCTGCCAGTATCAAAGGTGCGACATAGCCGACGGTGTAAGCCAATAGGAGTGATCCGCCTAGCACTGGATCGCCTTGCTTGCCGACCCAAGCTAGCAATGTTGCTAGCACGGGTGTGCTGCAAGGGGAGGCCACGAGGCCAAAGGTGAGCCCGAGCAGGTATGACTTTGCAGAACGGGGCATGTTGTTTTCTAAAAAGCCAGTGCCGTTGAACGAAGGTAAAGGCGGCAAAGGTAGGGCTTCGAGCAGATTGAGGCCCATGACGATGGCGATCGCACTCACCAGAATCGGCAGGCCAACGCCCACTTGACCGTACACCCAACCCAAGCTGCTTGCAGCTAAACCCAGCCCTGCCAAGGTCGTTGCCAAACCCAGCGCAAACCAAGCAGATTGGCCTACAGCCTGCCAGCGGTTTTCCAGCTCATAGCTGCCCATGTAGCCTACGGTAATCGGCAGCATAGAAAGCATACAGGGCGTCAAGCTCGTGAGCAGTCCCGCCAGCGCAATAATGCCAATACTGATCAGCGAAAGGTGGCCAAGCTGGGCTTCGACTAAGCCGTTGGCCTGTTGACTAAGGTGATAGAGAAAAAGCTGGAAATTCTCGCCGATCAATTCACCCATCGATTTGTCTACCCGTAAATTCGCCAGATTCGCTCATCAAAAAAAAGGGTAAAAAGGGGGCAATGAAGAAATACCCCCTAATTGTATCGAATGGTTAACGTCCTCTCAGATTTTTAATCCGTAGAGCAGGCTTTTTTAGCAAATTACGCGCAGTGAGCAGATCTTTTTCTGACGAAGCTTTGCCCGTTCTCTTAAGCTTGTGATCTAGCTTGTGAGCTGGCTTGGGATCTAGCTTGTAATCTGGCTGAAAAGCGGTGGAGCTGTCAGAGACTCCGGCAGGAGGTGTCGGACGATTTAGCACTAGCACATCAGCACCTTTAGATTCTCTTGCTACTCGAATCAACACCCCAGCGGTAATTAAGCTCGCCAACATGGAGCTGCCCCCGTAGCTAAACATCGGGAAGGGTAAACCAGTGGTCGGCATCGTGCCGGTTGCGACGCCAATATTCACCAGGGCCTGACCGACGAGCAGTACCATGCAGCCAATAGCAACCAGTCGATGCACCGCTTGTTTGGCTTGCACGGCAACCATCATCGCGACTGTGCTGTATACCGCTAAAAATACCAGCAGCATAATGCAGCCGATAAAGCCAAATTCTTCAGCAAAAACGGAAAAGATAAAGTCAGTATATTGAATCGGCAAAAAGTAGAGTTTTTGAGCGGAAAGGCCGTAGCCTGTCCCCCCGGCACCGCCAGATCCAATTGCTAGCAGGCTTTGAATAAGCTGATAGCCGTTTTCGCTCGGATCGGCCCAGGGATCTAAAAAGGAGATGATGCGATCGCGCTGATAAGACTTAAGACTTACACTCAGCACGGCTGCCATCACGCCCGTGCCCGCCGTTAAAAACAACTGCTGGTAAGGTAACCCTGCGGCTAAGGCAATGAGCCAAATCGTGATCCCACACACCGCTGTCGTACTCAAGTTTGGCTGCGTCAAAATCATCAGCAGGCCGCTGGTAAAAATGCCCAGCCAGATCAGCCGTGTTTGATTGGTCAGCTTATGCCACTTGCCAAAAAGCTGAGCGCTATGCATCACCAAAAAAGGCTTCATCAGCTCCGACGGCTGCAGCAAAAAAGGCCCGAATGGCAGCCAGCGAGTGGCCCCATTGACCGAAACGCCCACCCCGGAAATGTGGGTGGCCATCACCATCAGCATACTTATCAGCAAGAAAAAACCCGAGAGCCGCATCACCTGATGGAGCGGATGGCGGGTAATCCAACGGGAAATAAATAGGCCCACAAAGACCCAAATAAGCTGAATCTTAAAATAGCGAGCGCCATCATCAAAAGCAGCTTCGGCCACCGGATAGGAGGCCGAAAAGAGCACGACTAGCCCTACCGATATCCACAGCAGCGTCATCCAACGCAAGAGTCTCGCTTCTAAAGCCCAGCCTCGCACTGAAAAAATGCGGCTGATACCACTGGTGACGCTACTGGCGAAAGTTGAATTCAAGGGAGCCGCTTTAGGTAGAAACAAAAATGCTCTTAGAGCTATAGGGGATAAGGGGTCAAGGTGTCAAGACTTTGCGTAGTCTCTCGGATAAAAACCGCTTGCTCAGCGGTTACTGGCTACGACGAACTGACTTACCCATTTACTGACTTACTTGGGCAGTTCGGGGGCATTCAGCAAAGGGGTAGTAGCAATCGGTAAGGGGGGAACTTTGTTTTGCGCGATCGCAAACATTTCCGTCCGAATTTTCTCTGTGATCTGCACTGTCTTCGCATCGTAAAGCTGTGTTAGCCCCTTCGGATAGAGCCCAAAGCCAATGATAGGAATCAGCAAGCAGGCAATCACAAACACCTCACGCGGCTCTGCATCGACTAGCACCTCATTTTCAATGAGCGCCTCATTCTCAGGGCCATAGAAAATATCGCGCAGCATCGCTAGCAGATACAGCGGCGTGAGAATGACACCTACCGCCATCAGCATCACCACAATCAGCTTAAAGTTAAAGCCATAGGCATCGCTATTGGCAAAGCCCACAAACACCATCAGCTCTGCGACAAAACCACTCATCCCCGGCAGCGCCAAAGACGCCATTGAGCAAGTAGTAAACATCGCAAAAATCTTCGGCATTTTGCGGCCCACACCGCCCATTTCGTCCAAAATCAGCGTGTGGGTGCGATCATAAGTGGCCCCGACTAAAAAGAACAAACTCGCCCCAATCAGGCCATGGGAAACCATCTGCAGCACCGCGCCGCTGAGCCCCAAATTGGTAAAGGAACCAATTCCAATCATCACAAAGCCCATATGGGAAATCGACGAATAGGCAATTTTGCGCTTGAGGTTATTTTGCGCAAACGAGGTCAGTGCCGCATAAATGATATTGATCACCCCAAAATCACCAGGCCGGGCGCAATAATTGCATGGGCGTCAGGCAGCATCTCCACATTCATGCGAATAATCGCATAGCCGCCCATTTTCAGCAAAATGCCCGCCAGCAACATGTGCACAGGGGCCGTTGCCTCACCATGGGCATCGGGCAGCCAAGTATGAAACGGGATAATCGGCAGCTTGACCGCATAGGCAATCAGAAAGCCTGAATACAAAAATAGCTGCAGCCTGAGCGGAAATTCCTTAGCCATCATCGTCTGCATGTCGAAGCTGATGGTGTCCCCGTAAAAGGCCATTCCCAGCGCCGCCAGCAAAATAAATAGCGATCCCCCAGCGGTATAGAGAATGAATTTTGTCGCTGCATACAGTCGCTTTTTACCGCCCCAAATAGAGAGCAGCAGATACACCGGCAACAGCTCCAGTTCCCACATGAGGAAAACAGCAGCATGTCCTGCACCACGAATACGCCAATTTGACCGGCGTACATGCTCAAAAGCAAAAAGTAAAACAGCTTGGGCTTAAAGGTCACCGGCCAAGAGGCCAAAATCGCCAGGGTCGTGATAAAACCCGTCAGCAGCACCAGTGGCATCGAAAGGCCATCGACCCCGACTGACCAGCGCAAATCGAGCTGAGGTACCCAGGTGTAGCTTTCGTATAGCTGCATCCCTGAGCTATTGATGTCATAGTTGTTGACGAACGCATAGACGATGACAGCGAAGTCAATCAGACCAATAACTAGGGCATACCAGCGCACGGTGCGACCTTTTTCATCGGGGATGAAAGGGATCAGCAGTGCCGCTAAAAACGGAAAGAAGATAATGAACGACAGCCAGGGGAATTGATCCATAACGAAACTGATATTCTGCGGCGTAGGGTGCGTCAAACAGGTGGGCTATTGATGAAATATATTAAGCTGAGGCTGGATTTCTTTTCACACTGTAGAGAGAAAAATCAGGTTTGGGTAAAAAGCAATCTTTAAATTCAGCTTCTTCTAAAAGGGCTCTTTCTTCTAAAAGGGCTCTTCTAGCAGTGCTTTTCTAACAGTGCTCTTCTACAGTGCTCTTCTAAAAGGGCTCTTAAGGTTACCGATAATACAGATCAGCAGTGGCACGTCACGTTCCAAATACGATTCAAAACGCCCGCTGCCAGTGCATGATACTGTGACTTATCCAAAACGCCCTTCAACTTAGCACCACCTTAAGGATCGTTCCATTCAATCATGGCATCGCTGATACGGCATCATTTTTTCTCATGCTGCTCAAGCGTTCTTCGATGAAGCCAACGAAGCGGCAGAGGTTAAAAAGGGGGGACTGACATGAAATCTCAGTCCCCCCTTTTCTCGGTGCTGTTAATGGAAGTCTTAGGTCAATCCTGAGATAAAGACCAGCCCAAGCACTGCGCCGAAAACAATCAGCGCGTAAAACTGAGCGCGACCATTCTCAAAGTATTTCAAGCCTTCGCCGGTGACTAAGGTGACAAAGCCGGTGAGGTTGACAATGCCATCGACAATTCTAATATCTACATTCAGTACGCCTTTGGCTAACCGGCGAGTGCCTTTAATGAACACCTCGCGGTAGAGATCGTCGATGTACCACTTGTTGAGCGAGAGGTTGTACAGGGGTTTGATTTTGTTGGCGATCGCAGCCGGATCAATCTGCTTAACGCGGTACATCAGCACCGCTAGGACAATCCCAGCCACCGAAATCGCTACCGAAGCGCCCGCCATCCGCACAAATTCACTTATATCGAACTCTTCGGCAATTTCAGCTACCGTTAGAGCCTCGCCCGCCGGATGAATAAACGCCTCAAAATAGTTGGCAAATGGGGTGCCTACCAAGCCGACAAGGGCGGACGGAATCGCCAACATCATCAGCGGGAACGTCATACTCAAAGCCGACTCGTGCGGTTCTTCAGCATGGTGATGATCCCCATGGGCATCTTCAATGGCCAGCTCCTGAGTACTCATGGCCCCTGGCCCTAGAGAAGCGCCAGCCATTTGCAGCGACTGCCGCTTGACCATCGCCCGCAGGCCATCGTCATTACCACGAAACTCGCCTTCAAAGGTCGAAAAGTACATGCGGAACATGTAGAACGCAGTAATCCCAGCCGTCAGCCAGCCAATGGCCCACATGGCCGGGTTCACCTCAAACACAGCGCCTAAAATCTCATCTTTTGACCAAAACCCCGCAAACGGAGGCAAGCCAGAAATCGCCAGCGTCCCGATCAAAAATGTGATTGAGGTAATTGGCATATACTTGCGCAATCCACCCATCAAACGCATGTCCTGCGCCAATGCCGGATCATGACCCACCACCTCTTCCATGCCGTGAATCACTGAGCCCGAGCCTAAAAACAACATCGCCTTAAAGTAGGCGTGCGTCATCAGGTGAAACAGACCAGCAGTATAAGCACCTACACCCATGGCCATCACCATGTAGCCCAATTGGGACATGGTCGAAAAGGCCAAACCTTTCTTGATGTCGTTTTGGGTAATCGCAATTGACGCACCCAAAAAAGCGGTGATTGTCCCGGTCCAAGCGATGATGCTCATCACCGTCGGAATATCTTCGAAAACGGGGTACATCCGGGCAATTAAAAATACGCCCGCTGCCACCATGGTGGCAGCATGAATCAGCGCCGAAATCGGGGTTGGGCCTTCCATTGCGTCTGGCAACCATACATGCAATGGAAACTGCGCTGACTTGGCCACTGGCCCCATAAAGACCAGTCCGGCAAAGAGCACTGCCAAGCCACCGGAAAGAGTGCCCGTGCTGACCAGCTCAGAGAGGCGATCGCCCATCAGATCAAATTCAAATGTGCCCGTTGCCCAAAATAGGCCGAGCATCCCCAGCAGCAGGCCAAAATCACCCACTCGGTTCGTGACAAAAGCTTTTTGACAAGCATCGGCAGCACCATCGCGGTCATACCAGTAGCCAATCAGCAGGTAGGAACACATGCCCACCAGCTCCCAAAACACATATACCTGGAGCAAGTTCGGGCTGATCACAAGGCCCAACATGGACGAGCTAAATAGACTCAAATAGGCATAAAAGCGAACATAGCTTGGATCGTGGGCCATGTAGCCATCGGTGTAGATCATTACCAAAAACGCCACTGTGGTGACAATCACCAGCATCAGTGAGGTAATGTGATCGACCGTGAAGCCCATATTGATCTGGAAGTCTCCAGCGGAGGCCCACTCTATGAGATAGGTGTAGGGCGCGTGGCCTTGCCACTGACTGATTAAAAGTAAAATAGATAGGGTCATCGCCGCCCCGATAAGGCTGACGATGAAAGCGGCGACAGGCTTTCTCAGCTGATTGGTCGCCTTGTTATAGCTAATGAGTCCGATGCCGACAATCGCCGCCCCTAGCAAGGGCAGCACGGGTATCAGCCAGACGTATTGATAAATGGCCTCGACAGATTCCATTGATTACTCCATTTCCTGCCAATGTGATTTCGATCTTGGCAAACCGCTCTTATATTGACACAACCTGCCCGTCTCGCTCTGTCGCTTTTGGCATAAGAGTGATAGAAAATGTAAATTTTAATCAAATAAAAATGTTTTGCGGGGCAGATCAGTTTACGGCGGCATGGATAAGTCGCAGCCAGTTTAGTCGGTCGAAGAAAGCAATACCGCATTGTCAGGGTGGTTGGCGATCGCATTCAGGCGATCGCGCGTTTGAACGATTAACGGCTGAGCCTGCTGATAAGCCAACGTCGCTGACGAAATTGTTTGCAGTTGCTCATCAATTGCAAACAATTGTTTGTATCTGGTGACAGTTGGCATGGCCGCCTTGTCTATTTCAGCCAAGCTCGCCTCTAAAGACTGCAACCGTTGATGGGCAGATTGCGCCTGTTGATAACGCTGGCGAATGATGGCTAAGTTATTTTCATAGTCGGCTTTAACCTGCTGCGCTTCGACATAGTCAGGATGCTGCGCGTCTATTTTTTCGAGATGTTGAAGTGCCACTTGCCACAACCGGGAAATATTCGCCCATTTTTCCGGCGGATGGGGCGCATTTTGGCTGGCGACAGCCGCTTGCCAACCGTGGCGTTTGGCTACTGCCAAGAAATCTGTCTCTGGGCGATTTGGCCCTGGGCTAGTCGTTGTCCCTGGGCTGATGGGTTGGCTTACCGCAGGCGCTGAGGTGGAGCCAGAGAAATGGTTGGCCGCAGTCCCGACAGACTGACTTACCCTCGGGATCAAAGCAGCAGCAATGGACTGAGCGCTCTGCTGGGCAGCGAGTTGGCGTGCCTCCACTTGGCGAAGATTTTGGCGGTACTGGGCCTTTTTCGCTTGAGCCGTACCGTAGTCGCTGTCTTGTACAGGAATCCGATCTAAATAGGCTAGGGCCTGTTGCCACAGGATGGCTGTTTCAGCCCAGTGCTGAGCGCTGTGGGGCGCATTTTGGCTTTTGAGCGCCGCCTGCCAACCCAGTGACTTCGCCATTGCCAAAGCGCTGGTCTGAGGCTGCTGAATAGCCATGTTCTCTGCTGAAGCTGGGCTAGCAGAGGTGAAACGGACTGGGGCAGGGCTGTGTTGCTGGATGATAGTGTTTGTTGCAACAGTGCTTCCAGAAACAGTCCGCCCAGCCCGGCCATATTGGCGCATGTCGACAGCACTATGGGCTTCTGATGCGGCTGAATTGCCCTCAGGATTGATGGAAACGCCTTGGACAGACAAAGGATCTAATCCAACCGCTGCCGCCATCAGAACAGCCGTCATCCCACCGACGCCGACCGATGTACTGGCCCCTAATATGACGGAACAAACATCTACTTCTGTAGTCGTGGCTTTTTTGAGCAGGGTGCGATCAATATTGGGCACGACATCACAGAGTGCTTCCCAAAGCTGCACGCTGGTCATGGGTGGCCCAGGCTGGGCCCGCAATACTTGCAAGCGAGCCAGCAAAAGCATCCGCTCAGATTGATCGGCAGGGCTATTGCTGTAACGGCTTTCAATCCATTTTTTGATTGTCAAAAAGGCGCGATCGCTTAGACGAGACATTGCGGGCCTCAGTAGATTTACAGGAACTCCGTTTCGTCCTTCTCAAAGGGCACGAAAGCATCCGGTAAATTCACTGAAATAGCCCATGATCTAAATCAAAACTATACAAAGTGATCGAGGTCACTTCATATTGATACGGTTTGTAAATTGGCCTACTAGGCTTCCCCCACTCAGATTTCGCCCTGTTCAGCTTGAGTTCGGCCCATCATTGATGGATGCCAAATGGGTTGATCTACAGGTGATCTACAGATGATCTACACAAGACGGGTTAGCTCAATCCGATAGCGCTGCTTTTTAGTGATGCTCACGGCCCCAATCTCCAAGCGACCTTTGCCGCGAATGGCAATCAAATCGCCACTTTGAACGGTATAACTCGATTGGGTAACCGGCTTCCAATTTACTCGCACATCTCCACCTGTAATTAAATCAGCCATTTTGCTGCGCGACATACCAAAGCCAGCCGAAGCCAGCGCATCTAAGCGCAGAGATGCTTCTACGGTGGTCATTTCCTTTTTCCGTGGCGCTCGAACGCGCAGTTCGCTCAGGGCTATGGGTTGCGTTTTTACCGGCACTGAGCGCACCTGCACCAAACTCGTCTGTAAAAATTCCACCAGTTCTGGTGCGACAATCGCCTGAGCGCCGCGCTCGCCCAGCACGATAATATCGCCTACTTTGTCACGCACTAGCCCTGTACCTAACAGCGATCCCAAAAAGTCGCGGTGAGAGGCGGTGTCGAACAAAAAGTTACCGGCAATACTGACTGCCGCCAGAGGCACTAGCTGCGCTGCCAACGGAATTTCGCTGCGGGCGATTACCATCGTTGCCGTTCGGCTTGGGGATAGCCGCCATCGGCGATCGCATGAATATCTGTCAGTCGATCAAAGACTTGCTGGGCTTCGAGTAATTCCGGCGGTGACAAAAAATCTGTAGCTACGGGTTCCCATGTGCGAATCGCCTGCTCAGCTTTATCGATAATGCGAGTGAGGGCCGCTTTGTGCTCGGCCTGTTTGAGCAGGTCTGCTTTGGGGAGCATAGTGATGCTGGGTATGGTGGTGATATAGAGATGGAACGAGGTGAAACGAGGTGGAACGAGGTGAAATGATCTTAGGTAAGCAAGGATGCTACGTAAAATCAGGCCAAGTAACCGTGGATGCCACCGGATTTTGACATAGTACCGGGAGCCATGTTGCAAAGGGAAACTGAGACTCTAGCCCTTGTAATCTTTCGCGGGCTTGGCGGACGGCTTGGGGTAGACCAATGCCCTGGGAAAAGGCGCTCAAAAAGTGCTTTAAAAAGGCTTGAGCGACAGCATCGGCGACGGCATGACGCATCACAATAGTAGAGGGTAAGCAGAGATCTTGGCAGAGATCTTGAATGAGCTGTAGGCCATTACAGGCATTGAAAATAGCAAGTTTTAAGCCAGATGCAACCGCTTTTGCCAGAGCGTATTTTAGTTCGCTGATGGCTAGCGCTTCTTGGGCGTTGATGCGTAGTTTTTGTTGGCCTTGGGTATCAGCGCTATGGCCTGCAAAGAATAAAATATCCCAGGGTTGTTGCCAGAGGGCATCGTTGAGTTGCGATCGCGCTGGTTCTACCAACCAAGTGAGTTCAACATTGGGCAACGCTTCTACAGCTTGCGATCGCGCTGCACATCCAACCCAGTGCTATCGCCTAAAATCGCCAAAATTCTGACCTGCGCTGCAGGTTGGCAACCAGCCTCGGACAAAGGCCCTAACTGCCGGTAGTTCAGTTCGCTTAAAACCAACTCTGCTTGGGCATAACGCTCAAACCAATCCCAAACATGCAGCGGCAAAGAGCGAATTTGGGCCTGATCGGTTTGCAGGACAAACCGAATAGAATCCGTTGGGCTCAACTGTGCCAAAAGCGTTTCTCGCACTGGGCGAAAGCGTTCTGAATTTAGCCACTGGTTGATTTGGGTGACTAAACCTCGGTGCGAGCGATCGCACTGCTCCATCAGCTCTTGGTAGCTGACATTGGTAATTTGCCCAGCAGGCGCTTGCAGCCGCGAGGGACATAGCTGTGACAGTTGCGTTTGTGCGTAGGCTTTTTGCCACCGCTGCTGACTTTCGATCAGCCTTTCGATAGGCGGCAGCCAGCCTGTGGTTTCTAACTGCGGTAGCCTGCCTTCATCCCCAATTTGCAGCGTCACGGGAATACCTTTAGCTTCGGCTTGGCCTAACCTGAGCACCACCCGTTTAGCGGTGCTCGCTGGAGGCAAACTCTCTCTATGAGGGTGCCGTCTGGTAGAGCCTCTAGGCGGTTGTAGGTGGACGAGTGGTTGTAGGTGGACAAATTGTTGTGGGTGGACAAATTGTTGTGGCTGAACAAGTTGCAGATAGTGCTGTGAAGCTGGTTGTGAAGCGCGCCCTAAACTGGTTTGGCAAGATCTGATGGGATGCAGTGTACCCATGGTGAATATGTCTCCAAATGCCCCTAAACGGTTGATAAATCTCAGAGGGAATCGCTCTGTAAGATTTACTTAGGAAAAGATTATTCAGGGTATGCAGTTGGCCTATTGAGCACACTAATTGATCACACTAATTGATCATACTAAATTCGGCCTATCTCTATCAAAACCGTATTAGAACCGTATTAGATTAGAACAGTGGGATATTGATGCCAACACCAATGCCAAAGGATAAATTTTCGGGCTGCACGGTTGCATCTGAAGAGTGACCAAATCGATAAGAGGCATAGCCTGAGACAAAGGTGTTTTTGCTGGGCACATAGGTGGTGGATACCTGTAACTGATGGGCTGTGTCGAAACGTCCGTTTTGTGTGTAATCATCCATCGAAAAGCGATAGCCTAACGTAGCTTGCCAATCAGGCGAAAAGTCGTATCGCAAACGAGTGCCTAAAGTATTGCTGATGCGGCTGCGATCGCTCGGATTGGTAAAGCGGGCCTGTAGCTCATAGGCCGTATCTAGACGCAGGCGATTATCTAGCTGATCTTGGCGACCGATGATCAGGCGGGCGCTATTGTCTGTTAGTTCACGGCTGCCGTCGTTGGCATCGAATAGCTGATTGTTGAGCCAGTCAATTTGCCCATAGGTCTTAGGTGTCAAGCGTTGCTGCACACCAACACTAACGCCAAAAGCATTGTAGTTATTCTCCCCTTCGGTAGCGAAGCGAGTGAGCCCACCATGGGCTGTGGCAATCAAGCGAGTGTTGGGGCCAAGCTCGGGGGTAAGCAGCAGCGTAGCCTGATTGACAAAAACAGCATCGCTGGCCGGACTCAAAGTGCTACCGGCGACGTTGGAACTGCTAAAGGCAGAAGAGCGCAGCAAGAGCTGAGCATTGGGTTGACGCGGCGGCTGATGCTGCGACGGGGTCTGGGCCGGACGGGACAAAATTCGGATCTCGCCAACGTCTGATTCTAGGTCTTCCTCATCTAATGGGGCCGCATTAGGATCGGTTGAGAGAAAGTCGTCTTCTGTAGGTGAGGGCAAAACTGGACTGCCTTCTTCAATCTCTGCAATGCCCTGAGCCAATAGTTCGCCTGTCGAAGTCAGGGCGATCGCAATGGCCAGAGTCACCACAGCGCTCCCCATCGTAAAACACCGCATAGAACCGGAAACCTGGGTATATCGGGAAATTCGCATCACTCAACACTCCATTAACTTTTAAGGCACATGCTCTTTAAGGCGCTCACGTTAAGGCACATTGGGTGGCCCACCTGGAGGTGGTGTATTGGGTGTATTGGGCGTGGTCGGCGTGGTCGGTATGGGCGGTGTATTGGATGGCGGTGTATTGGGTGGCTCTACAGGGACGCGCGGATCATTTGTCGTATCACCGCGCTGTTCTTCAAAGCTAGTGATCGGATCATCTGCCCCTGTGCTGATACAGTTTTCAGAGAGGGTACTGTCACGGCCACGGGCATTGAGGGTGCACAGCCCTTGGAGGCGGTTATCTTGCTGGGCGATCGCCGCTAGCGTCTCTGTCCGCACTGCCCGCAGCGTCTCTTGCACAGCTTCAGGCTCCTGAAAAATCAACGCTTCTTGCCCTGGCCCTAGGCCCGCCGCCAAGGACGAGGTTTGATAAAACTGTCGCAAATCAAAATCTTGCACCGGGCCAATCAGACCATCCGTGATGCTAACCGTCTGACCGCCTTGAAGCAGGACGAAGTTTTCTCCGGTCGGATCGAGCACACGCACATCATTGGTGAGCGCTAGCACCTGCATTTGATTGAGGCTAGGATCAAAAATAACAATGGCCGCACTGGTAAATTCCAACTGTTCTTCTACAGAAATTGGGCCATCGGGCGGTAGCATCGCAGCCAATAGCTGCACTTGTCCGCCGGGCGTCTCAATGGTGGTATCGATGCCACCGCCACTGCCACCGGGCGGACTCGTCACGAGGGCAACACCACTACTCAATTGCAAAATCGTACTTGAGCGCGAGCTGCCGTCTGGAAGCTGGTAGGTTCTAATGCCGGGGACAAAATTAAACCGTCCATTGGCACCGACAAGGGCTAGCGACCCTTCGTTAAACAGCAGCCCAGCACGAGAATTACGACCTGTTCTGAGGGCATCACGGGGAACCAACACATCTTGTAATCGTGCCTGACGAGGCGATTGCCCCCGCAGCAACAATTCGACAGTATTACGAAAGCTATATATCTCTGCTCTCGTTAGGGTAGGTGACTGAGCTAAGGCCCAAGGCATCCACAGCAGGCTCAAACAACTACCGAGCAAAAGACTTTCGATCCAAGGGGGAAGCTCTCTTAGTCGCTGTTTTGGCATTGTCCGCATCCTCATTATCGAATGAATGGCCAGCACTTGAGTGCTCTAATCAACGTACACTCTATCTTTCAGGCCAGTGACTACCCCACCGGGTACTTTTATCGCACTGTTACATACGGCCTACATACTGTCTACATACGGCCTGCATACTGTCTACATACAACGACATATTGCTCTTTAAAGGCAGTGACGAATTGACAGTGACGAATTGACAGTGACGAATTACGCTTACCTAACGGTGGTGCACTGTGGTGCAAATATGCGCCAAGACTTGTTGCAACTTCGCTTGTGCTTGTTCGAACTGAGCGCCTTGCCACTGGGGAATATGATCTATTTCGAGCTGATCGTCAGGCAGATAAATGGGATAGCGAATTTCTATTTGTAGGGCGTTGATCTGAGGCTGTTTGCCATAGTGCCGGGTAATGTAGCCGCCGCTAAATACTTTGTTTTTTACAACTTGATAGCCTTGCTGAGCAAAGCCAGCAGCAGCCGCGTCAATCAGCGCAGGCAGGCACGTTTGGCCATTGGCATTGCCTAGACAAACGTCGTCGGTGATCAGTCCCATAAAGCTGTGGAGATCGAGTAAGGTGACGGTACCAAATTGAGCGATCGCACCATTTAACAGCGCTGTGAGCTTGCGGTGGTAAGGCGTGTAGTATTCATTAATGCGCGATCGCACCTCTTCTCGACTCGGTTTTTGCACATAAATAGGCTGCTTAAACGCCGTTTGTTCAGGCACCACCGCCGACCAAAAAGAGCCCAAAAAAGGTGGCCTCAGCGCCCGATTAAGATCAACAACATAGCGACTATAGTTCGCCTGCAAAACAGTAATACCTAAACTGGGCAAAAAGCGATAGAGTTCCTGCAAATGCCAGTCAGAATTAGGCAAACTGCGCAGATGCTCCGGGATCAACTGCCTAGCGACATTCGGCGGTACCTGGAGCCCACTGTGGGGAAGATTGGCAATAATCGGCAGAGGCTGCCCTTGCGCAGGCAGCACAGTAAAAAGATCTTCAATCACAAGGAAATATCAGGAAGGGGCTCTCACGTAGACCCATCATAGACATGTCGATCAGATATTTGACGAGATATCTGATCGACATGTCTCGTCAAATATCTGTACATATTGAATCTGTACATAGCATTTCTCACTTGGCTAGACTACAGATATTTCGGTGAAACCGTTACAGAACAACAGGCCAAGTGAGTCGCAGAACTCAAATGCATCCGGGTACCGCTATATAGTGATAAGCAGGCAGCACAGAATTTAATCTATCGCTGCGACAACTACTTGAGAGGAATTCCTAATGTCCGAGACCCAAATCACCATTAAAGACAGCGGCCCTTTTGTGGTCAAAGGCCCCATTACCCTGACCGACGCTGAAGGCAATGACTTTACTATCGACAAAGAAATCGTACCGCTGTGCCGCTGTGGGGCCTCTACCACCCAGCCCTTTTGCAGCGGTAACCATCGCCAAATAGGATTTGAATCCGTTATTCGAGCGCCCCAAGCAGACTAGGGCCGTTAACATCGGGCTTTCAAAAAAAATCTGTTGAGGCAGACATATCTTCTGCCTCGACAGCCAGTGCCCGTAATTCCATAATTTCGACAATTTCTTGGCCCACCTTCTCGTAATCTTGCCAGCCCGTTTCAGCCCGAGGATCTTTCACCGAATAAACCGGTAGTCCCTGCAAAGCCGCCTTTTGAAATGCCGCAAATCGACGAATACCCTGCTCAAAAACAGGTAGCCTAGCCTCTTGCAACAGCGCCTTCACCTCTTCACCAGCTTTACTGGGCTTAGGCGGAATTGAGGTGATCAAAATACGATAGTGGTTGGTGCTGATCTTCTTGAGATATTCCACCGTCAGCACCAACGCATCTAAAGCGAGCACATCAGGTGTCGTCGGCAGCACCAGCAAATCGCACGTTTCAGCCAGAGCACTCAAGTCTTCGGGGATAGGCCGTGCTGGCGTATCGATAACCACATTGCCATTAGGGTTCACATTTTGCCCGGCTTCCCACTGATCCATCACCTTAAATGGCAGTTCTCCCCGACTCGCCCAGCCCAACGCTGAGCGATTAGGATCTGCGTCTACCAGTAGGGTTTCGGCCTGCCCTTGTAAAAAGGCCGCAAGATGAATAGCAGTCGTCGTTTTGCCGACGCCGCCTTTAAAGCTGGCAACGGTGATAATCATGACGCAGACAGGCAGGAATAGCTGTATATAGTTTATACAGTGTTAGGACGACTCATCGGAGGGCATCGGGCAGCGAGTGGTGATTGATTTACCCAATGCACAGGCTACTCAAGCTTTAGGCGAAGCTTTAGGCCAGCAGCTTCTAGCAGGCAGCGTCCTGCTGCTCAAAGGTGATTTGGGCAGTGGTAAAACCACCTTAGTCCAGGGTCTAGGCCGCGGCTTGGGTATTGCTGATATCGACAGCCCCACCTTTACGTTGATCAATGAATACACCGAGGGGCGATTACCGCTCTACCACATCGACTTATATCGCCTTTCAGCGACAGAAACAGATGCGCTATTTTTGGAAATTTATTGGGAAGGCACAGAAGTAGAACCCGGAATCGTCGCCATTGAATGGTCAGATCGCTTGAGCCATTTACCGCCTAATCCTATTGAGCTGACGTTGAGCTATTCCTCTGAGGTTTTTTGAAGGGTGCTTCTGGAGATATCTCTGAAGCTCCCCATGGGAATATCTCCGAAGGGCGTAAAGCCGCTCTAACGTTGCCAAAGTCACTTACCTTAGACTTGTCAATATTCAATTCACCATAGCCCATTCACCATAGCCCATTCACCATAGCCCACTCACCATGAGCCCACTTACCATAGCCCATGTAAAAATCAATGCAAATGGCCATTAGGATTTTTCTGAGCGTCTGCAATGCTTGATGTTGGGCTACTGGCAGGATGCCAATTGATACGGCAGTTGCAGCGCTACCGATGAGGCTGGCTCGGTCATAATCCCAGTCATCCTAGCCCAGTTGATCAATATACGGTAGGCCGTTTGCAAGCTGTCGCCAAAGGTGAATACGCCATCTTCATGTCCGGCCATGGCGAAAATTTTACTCTGTAATAGCGAGCGATCGCGAAACAGTCGCTGTGTTTCTGCTGCCATTTCAGGCGTGCCGTAGGGTATGCTCGCCTCTGTTGTCGGCACTCGATAGAGAATCTGCTGCCACAGTTGGGGATGGTGAACATGGATAATGGCACCAATGGCCGGGTGAGTGGCATAAATGACGCCATGGGTGAGAGATTCTGAAGAAGCTTTGCGCAAGCCCTGGCACGTCAGTCTATTTTGGGCCGGATCGAAGTCACTCACAAGGGCGTAGTCAGCCGGTTTCAAGGTAGGCAGGTGACCGGTTTGGGTGCCCGTGATGATAAATCCCAAAGGATAAGCAGAAAAGGATGAAGACTGAACAGGGATATGGGTGAGGCGCTGGGAAATGTTGCCAAAGCCGATGCCGTTAGGGTATTCGCCGATAAAGTTGAGATGGTGGAGAGCGTCACGGTAGGGCGTGATCTGAGCAACCGATTCAGCCGCGATAGCATCTTCTTCAAGCCACTCACAGCGGTACTTAATGTAGCCCTCATCGATAAGGTGCTCATCCAAGATAAGGTGCTCATCCAAGTGCTTATCCAACTGCTCATCCATACAGCCCTCATCCACGCAGCTCTTGTCACTCATTGGCAAACCATTGCTCATCCGTTCATCGCTCATCGTTCATTCAGTTATGTCTCGTTCTTATAACTTCATTTCTCGTTCTTTAACTTCAGCCAATTCAAAATCAGTTGGTTCACTACCTCTGGTCGCTCGTCATGGGGACAATGCCCGGTATCAGGAATCGCTTGAAATGTCACTGACTGAGCGGGATCAGCCGCCATTTCCTGATAGATACTGGCAGCGGTAATTGGCGTCCAGGGATCTTTTTCACCCCACAGTACCAGCAGTGGCTGACTGATATTAGGCAATAGTGCACTGGGCCTTGGCCCTGGCGGAGCTGTCAAAATCGAGGCAAATACTTTTTGCGCACCCGGTTGGCAGGCGGGGGCGTGCAAAATATCGACAAGTTCAGGTGTGATCGCTTGGCGGTTGCCGTATACCTGCTTTAGTGAGCTGCGAATCCGGCCTTTGGTACGCACTCGATTGAATAAAAATGGCCCAGTAATTTTTGAGCTAACGAGTTTGCTGAATGTGCCCATAATCACTCGCAAGGGGGCAGGCAAATCTTCGGGGCGATGGTTCAAGCTACCGGCGCAATTGAGCAATATGCCACCACAAGCTGAATCTGGATAGTTTGCTAGGGTCATCAGTGCCATCAGCGCACCAATAGAATTACCGGCAAATATGGCGGGTGTTTTGACATGTACCTGCCAAAAGTCATGAATTAGTTTGACCCAAAAATCTAAGGTATAGCTGAGATCGGGCTTATCAGAGTCACCAAAGCCCAGTAGATCTAAGGCATAGACCCGATAGCCAGCGGCAGCGAGAACGGGTATATTTTTGCGCCAATGGCCGATAGAGGCCCCAAATCCGTGGAGGAGTACGATGGGTTGGCCTTCTCCATGGGCGATATATTTAACATCGTAGCCGCGCCAGTCCCAGGTGAGTTTTTGACCGGTATATGTTGATGGGTGGCAATCGATCAGGTCGGTGGTAACGGTGATGCCAGCGGTTGACTGGTCTGAGGATTGGGCCGATGGTTGGGCCGATGGTTGAGCCGATGGTTGAGCCGATGGTGGGGCTGCTGCTGATGGTTTTTCTGGTAGGGAGGTGGTTGAGGGGGGAGAAGGCTGGCTGGTCAGTTGGGCCGTCATCGAGATAACCGTTTTCCGTAGGATATTTCTTTTATTTTAGAATGCGTAAGGCCCTATTTTGGCTGGGGGTTTTGGCTAAGGGGGGAAATGCGGCCCATGTTCTGGCCCATGTTCTGGCCCATGTTCTGAGGTGAGGGATTTGCCCATGGTAGGGTTGTGACGCGCTGCTAAAGGCATTGCACAAATGCATGACGAAAAAATATGGAAGTTCCTAACTTTTTAATCTGGGCTGTGGTGGTTTTTGGTATTGCTGGTTTTGCGATCAGCTCTATGCTGAGTGCGTTTCGTCGGCCGATTGATCAGGTTCCGTTTCCGGATGGTGCGATCGCCCAACCCTCTATCCCGCTGGCTGAACCTGCTATGAGTGCTTTTGTCGGCGCAGTGGGCACCTACAGAGCAGGAGACTATCGGGGGGCAATCGAACAACTCACACCTGTGGTAGAACAAGAACCCAACTGCGCTGAAGCTTGGCACAATATTGGTTTAGCCTATGCCAATGTCGGCGATAATAACAAAGCCGTTCGTAGCTTGCTAAAAGCGAGTGATGCCTACGATAAGCAAGCCACAAAAGCGGGCATTGACCGGATTAAAAAAGATCTGGAAACTTTGAAGGCGGCCAGTCTGTAAAGCCAGTCTGCACAATCAGTCTGGACAGTCAGTCTGCAAACACAATTATCCCTATCCAAAGATCAACAGGCTAAAGGTCGATCAAACCGGGCGGTGGTGTAATTTCTATTCGGCCTGAGTCGATGTCCACGACAGGAACAATCTCTTCTACAAACGGAATTAAGAGTGTTTTGGGCGCTTTTTTCTGGGCGCTTTTTTTGGCTTTTTTTTGGGCTTGGCGCTTTAGCTTTTGCACAGCCTTGGTGCGCATCGAAGCATGGGGGACTGCTGCGACGGTTAAGGCGGCGGCTGTTATGGCTTCTGCTGTTAACGCTTGAGATTCATCGTCTACAGCCAGTGTGCTTGCTGCTGCCTCTGCTGTCTCTGCTATCTCTGCTGTCTCTAAGACGACTACTTCGAGCATGTCATGGCCCATGGTAAACACATCGCTCACCGTACCTAAAACAGCTTGTTCTGCCTGCAAAATAACCGTCATGCCAATGAGATCAGATACATGAAATTCGCCAGGTTCTAACGCGAGGCGATCGCACGACTCGACCAACAGCTCCGCTTGGCGCAAATTTTCCGCCTGATCGCGATAATTGACACCTTCTAGTTTGACCAAATATTGGTTCTTGCCTTCCAAGTAGCGACCACTCACCAGACGAATGGGTTCGAGCTGACCATGGGGCTTTTTCAGCCAGCGCTCTCCGGCCGGGTAAATCGCTCAGGAAAATCACTTTCGGGGTAAACCTTGACATGCCCATCGAGCCCGTGAGCCCCCACAATTCGGCCAATTAAAAGCCAGTCTTGCTTGGTTGTGTTGTCTGCTACGTTTGCCATTTTTCCGATACAGCGTTTGATACAGACTTCCTACACAGCCGCCATGGCAGGCCGGGCCGAGTACACCTTGTCGGTGAGGGTTGCTAGGTGCTTCAGGGCCGTGACCAACTGCTCTTCGGTAGCCGTCAGGCTAAGGCGAAAACACTGACGCATGTGGGGCCAATCTTCACCCTTGAGGCTTTCTTTGAGCCCTGGGAAAAATGGACTACCTGGCACAATAATCACCCCATAATGCTTCAGCTCGTTGTAAAAAGCCCAATCAGTCATGGGCAAATTGTCAAACCAAAGCCAAGCAAAAATAGCCCCTTCCCCTCGGTGCAAACGCCAAGGCACTTGCTGGGGCATATGCTGGCTGAGCGTTTCTTCGAGCACTGCAAATTTGCTTTGGTAGTGGGGCCGAATGACGTTGACGGCAATATCCGCAAGGGCACCACTGCGGATGGCTCGGGCGCGATCGCCTGTCCGTAGCGACTGGAATGAATGCACAGGTTCGTTTGAAATGCCTCAAGGATCTGAATAATTTTTTCATCGCCAATGGCAATGCCGACCCGCTCACCGGGCAATCCCGCTTTAGAAAGACTGATGCAATGCACAATATTGTCCCCAAAAACAGGGCTCATTTCGGTGAAGTTGAGCGCTGGGAAAGGGGGCGCATAGGCAGAGTCAACAAAAACCGGCACATCGTGAGGTGCGGCCAAATTGACAATACCCTGCACTTCATCGTCTGTAATTACATTACCGGTTGGATTGCAGGGCCGTGAAAAGAGAACAAAGCCTGTATTTTCATTGATTTCTAGCTGATCAAAATCTGGGCGATATTTAAAGGAGTGCGCATCGCTACCTAGCTCAATAAAAGGCCGATAAGCCTTGACAGCTTCCGGGTAGAGCGTCACTCCGCCATAGCCTGTATAGTCGGGGCTCAGCGGTAGCACAATATCTTTGAGTTGGCCGCTGGTGTTGTAACCGCCTAGGGCATTTGCCGCCAAAAAGTAAAGGTTTTGGCTGCCGGGGGTGATCAGGATATTTCGAGAGGTTAAGTTGAGTTGATAGCGCTGGTTAAAATCGTCTCTAATCGCTTCAATGAAAGGCTCGTAGCCTTGACTTGCGCCATAGCGGCAGACGACTTCGCCATATTCTTTGCTGGCTAGCAAGTCTGCTGTACAATCGCGCCAAAGCTGCTCGACCTCTGGCAAAATGACAGGGTTACCGGCACTGAGGTTAATAAATTCTTGACGCTCATTTGACGCCTTGCTTGCCTCCAGCGTTTCAATGATGTCTTTCATAATCGCTCTCACCCCGGTCAGGTGAGACATGCGATCGCCAAACTGGGTAAGCGCAAGAGTCATGATGGATTTTGTTGAGACTATCCGATCAAATATAACCTTTCGTCGATAGGTGGATCTGCAATCACGTTAAAAACCTCCATGCGACCTACGCGGCCTATGCCTTAATCAAACCGCTTTCAGCCCCTATCTTTCAGCCCCTATCTTTCAGACCCCATGTTGTAAGTTCCCCGTATGAGTGATCTTCTACAGCCTTCTTGGCAACTCGACTGCTATCGTCGCCCTCTGCAAGATCCTGCAGGCAAACCGCTGTGGGAACTGCTGATTTGTGATCCGCAGATGAGCTTTACCTATAGTGAGTTTTGCCCGCAAGCAGATGTCAGTGCGCCTTGGATACGCCAACAGCTAGAGATTGCTTGCGATCGCGCTGGTGGCTGGCCGTCTTACATCGATATTTTTCGACCACAGACTCTCAGCCTCGTAGAAGTGGCCTGCCGAGAGCTACCGATAGCATTGCGGCCCAGGCGAGATCTGCCTACCCTTAAGCAGTGGCTGCGGCAAAGAGCCATTTGGTACAAAAATCTGCATAACTATGTAGACGAAGCCTATGCGCCTATCGCCATCGAACGGCCCGCGCCGCAACCGATAGCAGACCATTTGATGGGTGAGCAGTGGCAGTTTGCCGCCATTAGCAGCGAGCAGCTTCTGCGACTAGCCAGCGAACCCATACCCCTGTGCTCAGTCCCCGCAGCGCTCAACCCTGTTGAGCTAGGCTTGTCTAGTTCCCTGCTGATTCCTGGGGTCATTATTGACGGCGGTCGCCAGTCCATGGCCTTATCTCAATGGCTACAGTCCTCTCAGCCCGTGATGCTGCAATATATTGCAGGCGTGCCCCATGGACTGCTGTTGGAAGCAGGACTTTATGAACGGTGGATTTTAGCCACCTTTACCGATACAGACATGGCCGCAGCCGCCAGAACCTTTACCGAGCGCAAGCAAGCCACTAAGGGACTACACTTTTTGCTCGTACGCCCAGATGATTCTGGCGTGACCTACACCGGCTTTTGGCTGCTGCAATCAACCGCAAGCAAGCAAATCCAGGCGGCAGTCCGCTGAGCACAGGTGATTTTTACGACTGCTATGGCCGAGGTTAGCGAGCTTCAAGTTAGCGAGCTTCAAATGGAGACTTGGATATAGCAAAGTAAGGATGCATTCTTACTTTGCCAGTCGAATTAGCCGCTGCTAGTCAAGGCTTCCAGCGATTACTATTGTCCTAACTAACTCGACAGAAGCTATAGCTTTGATTTGGATTGAGTTATCTAGATTAAGTTGAGAATCTGCTGGGCCTCATCATTGCGATTTTGCTGAATCAGAAGCGTCGCTAAATTTCGGTAGGCGGCCTCTATATGAGCCGATAGCTCAGTTGCCCTAGACTGCTGCTGACGGAGGGTTTCAGAAAGGTTGACGGCTTGCTGAAATGAGGCGATCGCAGCGTCTGTTTGCCCATTGCCCATTTGGGCTTGGCCAATGTTGACCAGTAAATGAGCTTCTTGAGCTGGCCGGTTCATCGCTTGGAAAATCACCCTGGCCTGCTGATATGCATTAAGAGCTTGAGTGTAGTTTGGCTCAGCGCAGCGGCACGGCCTAAGTTGTTGAGCGTCACGACTTCTTGCGCGCGATCGCCCAACTGGCGGAACAAAGCCAACGCGGGCTGAAAATAGGTCATCGCCACTGCGGGCTGATCACTCATGACATATGCATAACCCAACTCGGATAAAGCTTCTGCCTCCATCACCAGATCACCTGCTCGCTGGGCAATCTCTAAAATTTGGGTTTGATAGCCAATCGTTCGCCCATAATCACCTTGATCTTCATACACTTGCGCTAGCAAAGAGAGCATAATGCGTTGGCCAGATTCGTCGCGCTCCTGCTGGTAAATTTCCAAGCCTCTTGTGTAAGCTGCGATCGCCGCCGGAATTTGCCCTGCCAACCGATAAGCACTCCCCAAATTGAGATACAAACTTGATTGCTCATCAGCCACACCAAGTTCCTCATAACGTGCCAAGGCCTGCTCACTCATTTCAACTGCCGCTTGCGCGCGATCTGCTAAGCGGTGAATCACACTGAGATTTTCTAGCATTCGGCCCTCACCAGCCAAATCCTCTGCTTGTTGGTACAACAGCATCGCCTGCTGCCACTTTTCAAATGCTTGCTCCGCGTCACCTCCGGTAAACGCCTGTACCCCTTCATTCGCCAGCTCACCCGCACGCAAAATATCTGCACGCTGCTCAGTGCTTAAGCCATTGGCTGACGAGGTGTAAGCCAACTGCACCCGAGCCGGTACGACAGCAACATCAGCCGAAAAATTCACCTCAGCAGTCGCAGCCTTAGCCGAAAGCGTGGTCAAACTAGCACCGACACCCAGTCCCAAAGCAAATAAAGCACCCGTGACCAGCAAGCGTAATGGAGATGACCCAGAGTTAGAAAAATGCATAGGTGATAAAAGTGACAAAGATTTTAAGGAATAAGACGGAGCACAAAACAGGAGCATTCTGCTAGCCGCCAGTCATCTCGTTATGACACCAGTCCTGCAGCAGCGAGTTCGGTAACGCCGTGCTTTTAAAGCAAAAAATATTCTGGGTGGCGCTGTTTTAAGCACAGATGAGAACGGTAGAATTCCTCTTGACACCCCAATAGGAAAAATTGATGGTCGCCCAGCAACCGACACCCTCCCGTAACGACCCCACCCAAATGGCCCCGATTAAAATTGGCATCATTGGTGGCAGCGGCCTGTATCAGATGGAAGCGCTCAGCGACGTGCAAGAGATGACGGTAGAAACCCCCTTTGGTGCCCCTTCTGACGCCTTAATAGTCGGCAACCTTGAGGGTGTGCCTGTGGCCTTTTTAGCCCGTCATGGCCGGGGCCATACCCTGATGCCTTCCGAGCTAAACTTCGCGCCAATATCTATGCGCTCAAATCTCTTGGGGTGGAGTACCTCATATCCGCATCAGCCGTCGGCTCACTCAAAGCTGAAGCCAAACCCGTTGATATGGTCATACCCGATCAGTTTATTGACCGCACCAAAAACAGAGTGTCCACCTTCTTTGGTGAAGGGATTGTTGGTCATATTTCCTTTGGCGATCCGGTATGCCACCATCTAGCAGCCGTCTTAGCCGATGCGGTCGAAAGTCAGCAGTTGGAAGGGGTCACCCTACATCGAGGCGGCACCTACGTGTGCATGGAAGGGCCTGCTTTTTCTACCAAGGCCGAATCAAACCTGTATCGCAGTTGGGATGCCACGGTAATTGGCATGACCAATTTGCCTGAGGCCAAGCTAGCCCGAGAAGCGGAAATGGCTTACGCTACCTTGGCCATGGTGACAGATTACGACTGCTGGCACCCTGATCACGATAGCGTCACTGTGGACATGGTGATCGGCAACCTGCAAAAGAACGCACTCAACGCGCAAAAGGTGATCAAAGAGGTTGTCCGCCAATTGAGCCAAAATCCACCAACATCCGAGGCCCACTCAGCCCTACAGTTTGCCATTATTACGCCTTTGGATAAAGCACCCCAAAAACGAAAGAAAAGCTGGCCTTGCTGTTGAAAAAGTACCTATAGGTAATATTTTCCCATAGGTAATCTTTTTAAGAGACATTTCCAGCAGATATCCTTAGGGTAGCTTTCTCTGGCTTTAGGAAGCTTTCTCTGGCTTTAGGAAGCTTTCTCTAGGGGCAGAGGGAAAGGCAGTGTTTTCTCTGCCACCTTTTCTGCCACCTTCTCCGTCGCTTCTGCAGCCGCTGCAGCTTCTAAAGTTTCTGAAGAATTGGCTGATGAGAGCACAAATAGCTCAACTGACGGTGTTAATGCATCTTCGTAACCCTTGTACTGAGTGCCCATGAGCTTATCCCAAAAGGTGAAATACAAGCTATAGTGCACCGTGTATTTGCGGTGGTGCAACCAATGATGGGTACTCCCGATTAACCAGCTACCCAGCCATTTGCCCAGCACTGAATCATCAAACAGCCGAACGCCAAAGTGATGGAGCAGTGCCCCCATGGTCATGATCATAACGACAGCAACCAACACTGAAATATGTATGGGAATCAGTAAAACGACCCCCATTAAATAGATCGATTGCACCATTGCTTCGGCGGGGTCAAAAGCAAAGGATGTCCAGGGGGTAGGGTTTTTGGAATGATGGTGACCTTGGTGCAGCCACTTGTAGCACTTAGGGTGATGAGAAAGGCGGTGGATGAAGTAAAAGTACGTGTCTTGCGCAATCAGTATCAAGCATAAGCTGACAGCCAGATAACCCAGTCCATAGCGCTCAGGCTGCAAGTAAATTTTGGTAAAACCTAGGGTGTAAGCACCGGTCATGAGGGCCGCACAGATTGAAAAAATTGCAGATGACAGCACTGACAGACCGACATCACTGCGAATGGATCTCCAGATATCTTGCAGCGATCGCCCGGAAATTGATGCTGTAGTAGCTGCGGTAAACCGTGACGAACGGCGATAGTACAGCGCCCAGTAAAGGCTTCCGGCTGCAGCCACATAGCCAGCTACGGTAATGGCAAAAAAAACAAGACTGTGGTGGCACAGATCTTTTACGAATAAAGAAAACGTCAAAGCCTGTATAAATTAGTGAATTTATTCTCCTGAAGTTTACTGGGTTGCGGTGACATCAGGGATACAAAATCAGTTTATCAAGTGGTATGACTGCATACTTCAAATCGCGACACCCGGATGCATAACGCCGACGGCGAGGCTACGCCAACGGGTACCGCGACTCGCTTGGCCTATTGTTCTGCAAAGGGTTTACCGAAATATCTGTAGGCTAGCCAAGTGAGAAACGCTATATCTAACGCTATATCTGCATAGGATATCTGCCTAGGTGATACGAGTGACTTGCGCAGTCATTGGGCTATTTATCCTCTCAGGCAGATTTGGGCGAGGCTAGGAGTGTTTCTCATAGTCTTAAAAGCAGCCATAATCTTGAGAATCGGCATCTCGCAACGCTTGCCTGTGATGGCCTCTGCCTCAAGATGGATTTAAGTTATTTAAATAAATATTAAAAAATGTAACAGAAATGCCCGTATATAAAAATATGTTGCGTTTTATTGATCCCATTGTTAGGGTATGCGTGTCGATTTAATTCTGCTCCTAGAAATCAAATCGTAGGTGTGTTTGAGCGACTCCGCTGCCCCCAGCGGCTAATCTACATTGGCTACTATCCTTGGCTACTGTCTTTGGCTATGCACGGCAGCTAATGCCTGACTAAAACATTAGGAGATCTGCTTACCATGAATATTCGTTTAGAGAGATCGTTGTTTTTACCTCAAGTAGGGTTGAAAAAATGTGTGGCCTACTGCCAGAGCATCCTGATGAGAGCGGCTGTAGCGATTTCACTGAAGCTCTGCCTGTTTACCGCTAAAGTTTTACTCAATACTGCTAGGCCCGTCGATCAGCGGGCCAGTCAGTCTTACTAAACAATCCAATTTTGCTAACAGCTCCTGACTGTGATGGTTCAACCGTAATGGTTCAATAATGGCTGCTTGCCTTTGCTCCTATAGCCTCTGTCGAGTGAGTTAGGACAATAGTCATTCTCCTCGGAGAGGCTACCCAACGCTGGAAGCCTTGACTAGCAGCGGTGAGGCCCTGCGTCGTCGTACGGCGCTAGCGGTGAGACCCTGCGTCGTCGCACGGCGCTAAGGAATGCTCACCAAGACAAAGTCAGAATGCATCCTTACTTTGCTATCAGCGTAGCCATTGGACTTTGGACTATTGAAGAAGCTTGTCATGAAGTTTTTGCACTGCGTCTGCTAAGACGCCTGCATGGCTATCTTGCGGCTACATTTCGTGTATTTCTATTTCGCACATTGCATAAGTTATTGCTCGCGTAGGTTATTGCTCGCATGGTGTACCTTGCGTTCATCCATATGCACCTATGCAGATGCACTCATCCATATGCATAGGTGCAAGTGATTTGTGAGCGCAGACGATTCATAGGCGTAGACGATCTATTCGGGTTGTCTGCTGTTTGATCACGCTCTATAGCTTCTGTCGAGTGAGTTAGGACCATAGTAATTCTCCTCAAAGAGGCTACGCCAACGCTGGAAGCCTTGACTAGCAGAAGCTAACTCGACTGCGGTGAGACCCTGCGTCGTCGTACGGCGCTAAGGAATGCTCACCAAGACAAAGTAAGAATGCATCCTTACTTTGCTCTATGACATGGCTATATGACGTGGCGAAGTTCCGATTAACGGACAATTACCCAAAGGATTTTACAGATGAATGTTCAAAACAAAGTCGCCCTCATTACGGGGGCATCGCGGGGGATTGGCCGAGCGATCGCCATCGAGCTTGCTCGCAACGGCATCCGTCGATTGATTTTAGTGGCTCGCAATCCTTATTTGCTCAACCAAGTCGCAGTTGAAATACAGCAGCTTGGGGCTGAGGCGATTCCTTTGGCGATCGATCTGACGGTGCGATCGCAGGTTAGCGCCACTATAGCCAAAGCATGGCGTGACTATGGTGATATCGACCTACTGATTAACTGCGCCGGAGTGGCTCACCAAACGCCTTTTCTGCGATCGCGGGCCTTTAGCGTACAGCAAGAACTCTCTACGAACCTGATGGGCATGTATATCGTCACCAGCTTGATCGCTCGACGTATGGCCGCCAAACATACCGGCACGATTGTCAATGTCTCTAGCCTGATGGGCAAAGTAGCTGCACCTACTATGGCGACCTACTGCGCTACAAAATTTGCCATTGTCGGCTTCAGCCGCGCTCTGCGTCTAGAGCTAGCCCCTCACAATGTCAAGGTAATGACCCTTTTACCCTCACTGACCGACACCGACATGGCCAAAGAGCTACAAAAGTTTCACGGCGTCATTCCGATGAGCGCTCAGCAGGTTGCTCGTGCCTGTTTGCAAGGGCTCAGTCGCGATGCGCCGGAGGTATTGGTCGGCTGGCAGTCACATATGGCAGTTTGGTGCGATCGCCTATCGCCTTGGCTACTCGAAACCATCTTGAAGCTGAGTGCACCGAGAAAGCTACGATTAGGGAAGGTATAAGCTACGCTAAAGCTTGGCGTTTTACAGATTTTTGCCAACTCTATGACTATGCAAGATACAGCTTTCACTGCAACCGAAAAGCCCACTTTGTACGGTGAGCGAGCGATTACAGAAGGAAAGCTGATCACCTTTCCCAATCCCCGCCCGGCCCGAGCAAT
>JAAUPS010000255.1 GCA_012033015.1 Phormidesmis sp. RL_2_1 | reverse complement strand
CTCGGTAAAACGCAGCGGGAACTGGCCGAACAAATTTAGCTGGCCGGATTGAGCTGAACAAATTTAGCTGAACAAATTTAGCTGAACAAATTTAGCTGAACAAATTTAGCTGACTGGATTGAGCTGGCCAAGCTTAAATAAACAAGTCTGGATAAACAAGTCTGGATAAACAAGTCTAGATGACCGGACTTGACCTAGTGAGATCGGCTGGCGTGAGCGGCTTTTCTCACCCACATTGCTTTGGCTTGGCGACACTTGTTTTGCGCCATGGATTGGCGTGCCATAGGAAGAATCATCTGGGTGAGCGCTTTCCCTAACGACTGCCCTAGAGAGTCGCTGCCGCTGCTGCCTTGAGCCAAGTCAATTAAAATACAGCCAGTACCGACGAGCAGTCCGGCAGAGCCAAGCGTAAACAGCACGAGGGCAGTGGGAATCAGCCCATCTAGCGATAGCAGCGATCGCAATGCCAACGCAAAAAGGCTCACCCCAAAAATCATCAACACCACATGGAGGGTTAGCATTCCCATGTAGCTCCAAAGATATTGACGACTGAGGCGCTGGCGCTGGTCGCGAACTTTTTTCAGGCTGGCCCGCAGGTGTGCTTTTGTATTATCGGCACTGTTAAGGCCCGTACCATTCAGGTCTTCACTTAGAACACCGGCATTTTTGGCTGCTGCACTGAAGTCTAAAGATAAATCGTACGCTTTACGACCACCTTCTTTCCCATAAGTCAGTTTTTGAGTATGTGATTTCAACCATTGCATCTGCCGAGCAAGAGCATTTTGCCGGAGCCAAGCGCCCCCTAACAGGGCCGCTGAGAGCAAGGTCATCAGCACTGAATTTAAAATAAGCAAAATGAGCTGGTTGGTTTGTTCAATACTCATAAGATTCAGTCAAATAACGGCTCAACATACACAGATGGTTCAAATGTACTAGATTAAACCCAGAAACTCAAGTCCCTTTGCATTTCGCAACGGCAATGTTTTGATAAAGACAGTGTTTCCTAGTGCCGCTACCGCTATGGCCCCTAAGCGACCTCGCATTCTGCTCTTTATTGGGATTGGCATCGGGCTTAGCCTGCTGATGGCTGGGCTTAAGGCTGCCATCGCTTGGCTAGCCGAAGTCTATGTTTACGCTGTGCCCTGGGTTGGAGGATTTTTGCGAAGCATCGAACTGGTTGAAATTTCTAACTGGCTGGTCTTTGCGCTTCTAAGTGTGGGCATCGGTGCGGCTACATTTTTACTGCCTCGTCGATGGAACCAATGGGCGAGAGTAGCCCTGCTGATAGGTGTCAGCCCCTTTGTATTCAGTGCTAGCTACCTAATGCAGCAGCACCTGTGGATTCAAAAGGTAGCCACCAGCGCCAATATTTCTTACCGCGAAGCGCGCCAACTCACCCATGAATATTTAACGCAAAAGGCAGGCCACGGTGGCTTTTTCGGGTTTTATTCGTTCAGTACTGAAATGGCAGAACTGCCCATCCGCCGGGAAGAGTTGACCTCAACAACGTCTGGTAATGCCGCTCGAGCACTGAGTGAAGAACTCTCTAGCTACAACGATCCAAGGGCTAGTTTTCTGGCCTTCATCCTCGAACGGGTGGGCTGGCTCATTCGATTCATGTACATGCTGTTGGCTGGATTGACTGCACTGACCTATTACTTTAAAGGTCACCGATGGGCTGAGCAGAAGCGTCAAGCTAATGCACCTAGGCCGCCTAGAGTCGTCATGCCCAATTCTCAATCCCAAGGCCGCGCTGCAGGTGCCACTGAACAGCCACCTAAAAATCGCCCTCACAAGCCCTAGGAGGTGCTGATATGCCAACCCTATCAGCGATGATTTTGGCAGGCGGGCGCAGTCGCCGCATGGGCCAAGACAAAGCGCTGCTGACGCTGGCATCGGGGCAATCCTTGCTCGCCCATACGGCCCAGATCGCGCTACAGCTTACAGCAGATGTGCTCGTGGTGACCCTTGGCCAGAGCGCTATGCAGTAGATTTGTCGAGCGTGGATTTATCGGCAGCGACTGTTCCATGGGCAGGTGCTAGGCGATCGCCCATACGCAGCATTCGCGAACATGGGACAGCAGGGCCGTTGAGTGGTTTTGCCCAAGGATGGCAGCATATCGACTCGGACTGGTGTTTGCTCTTAGCCTGCGATTTGCCCAACCTGGAAGCGAGCGCCTTAGCCGCTTGGTGGCATTGGCTGCTGAGTCCAGACGGGCCAGTGATAGGCTCAGTTCACAGCTCTGCACCAAAGGCATCACTAGCACCTGGAGCCAAGGATGGGAGCCACTGTGTGGCTATTATCATCGCAGTTGTTTCAGCAGCCTCCAGCAGTATTTGAGCGCCCAGCCTACCGCATCAAAGTCATTCCAAGACTGGTTACTCGCTCTGCCGATAGCAGCTTATGACAATCTTCCTCAGGCGCTTTTGTTTAACTGCAACACCAAAAAGGACTGGCAGTCCTACAACCAGCGCTCCCATGCCAACACCTCAATCCTGCCAGCACCTCAATGAAGCCAGCACCTCAATGAAGCCACAAGCAAGGGGGGTTAGAACAGTCTTTAACGTCGGCAAAACTCATACTTTGCAGCATCTGGCGACATATGTTGCAAAGTATGAGTTTTCGTGTCGATATGAGCGACCAAGATCCTTCATCATGGTCTGGCATAGCCGCTAATGTATCAGCCAAAGCCTTGTTAAATGGCAGCTTCGTCAAATGTTACGGTGTGTAATGATTTTCTCAGACCTCTCGGGGCGGATGACCGGGCTCCTCTATGATTAAGAAATATCATTGCAGCCGTTTACACAAGTGTTGGAGATTCAAGCGTGGCTCTTCCGTTATTGAGTTACCCCCCAAAAAGCCAAAATGCGCGGGTTGAGGGTTATACAGTCCAGGGCGACGATCAGCCCAGAATTTATAGCGCTGAGGCTCTTCTTGAGTACAGCGAAATGACCGAGCTAATCGATGCAGCTTACCGTCAAATTTTCTTTCACTGCTTTGCTGCAGACCGTGAGCCCTGCCTAGAGTCTCAACTGCGCAACAGCCAAATTACGGTTCGTGATTTTATCCGAGGGTTGTTACTCTCTCAGACTTACCTCAGCAGCTTTTACGAGAAAAACAGCAACTATCGCTTCGTCGAGCAGTGCATTCAGCGCGTGCTTGGCCGTGATCCCTACAACGAGCGCGAGAAAATTGCCTGGTCTATCAAAGTTGCCACAAAAGGCGTCCAAGGCTTTATCGATGAGCTGCTAGATACTGATGAGTACATCGATAACTTTGGCTATGATATCGTGCCCTATCAGCGCCGTCGTATTTTGCCGGGTCGTGAGATTGGTCAGCGTCCTGTCAATATCAAGTCACCTCGCTACGACGAATACTACCGCGGTATTCTAGGCTTCCCGAAAATTTCTTGGCAGCAAGAGGTTCGCCGCTTCAAGCCCCAAGAGCAAAAGGCAACCCCTGGCAATCCGGCGCTGTATCTCGATATGGCCCGCAGTGTATCCGCACGTCCGGCTTCTGCACCTGCGGTCAATACAGCAACTATCAACATTGGTGCGTCTGTTCCTTTCCGGAAGCTAAATGTTCCGATTAACGGCAACTGATAGATAGCGACTGATTTGTTCTTTCCTCAAAAGGTTATCTGCCGGGGTGGTTTATCTACCTCGGCTTTTTTTATGGTGCTTTGGGTAAGAGTGCGTTAAGGTTGCAGCGATCGCAGTCTGCTGAGAAGTGTGTCCATTTTGGCCGGTAGAGGGGCTTCGCCTGTAATCAGGGTGTGGGTCATAGGATGGGTCAAACTGAGCCGGAAAGCGTGGAGGGCCTGCCCCGGTAGCTTTACGCCGAGTGATTTGCCAGAACCATAGTCTGGATCGCCGACAATGGGATGTCCTACAGAGGCACTGTGCACCCTGATTTGATGGGTGCGGCCAGTGTCTAATTGGAAATGGATGAGGGTGTAATTGCCCAGACGTTCTACTGTTTTCCAGTGAGTGACTGCTTCGCGACCACCCTGATCGACCGGGAGAATTGCCATTTTTTTGCGGTGCTTAGGGTGACGGCCAATGGGTTGATTGATGGTGCCTTGGGGCTGTTTGGGTGAACCATTGACGAGCCCTAAGTATTCGCGTTGGGCCGTTTTGGTCTGAATTTGTTGTTGTAGGTTGCGGAGGGCTGTTTCTGTTTTGGCCACGACCATGACACCTGTGGTGTTTTTATCGAGGCGGTGAACGATGCCGGGGCGCTGCATACCGCCAATGCCAGTGAGCTGATCACCACAGTGAAAGAGTAAGGCATGAACAAGGGTGCCGGTGTCATGCCCCGGAGCCGGATGGACGACCATACCGGCTGGTTTGTTAATCAACAGAAGTTGTTCGTCTTCGTACAGAATATCGAGGGGAATGTTTTCGGCAATGAGTTCGTAGGGCATGGCTGCCGGAATGGAAATGTTAATGCGATCGCCCTGAGCCACTAAGGCTTGTTTGCGATCGCACACCTCTCCATTCACCTGCACAGCCCCTTGCGCTATGAGCTGTTGCACACGGTTGCGAGAAAGCGTTGCCACCTGCTCAGCCAGCCAACGATCAAGTCGTGTAGCCGTTGGGCAATTGGCGATTGTTCTAATCACCTGCTCAGAGATACCCGTAACCTCAAACAATTCAAATAATGGCCTTACCAGTGTATTACCATCGGTTTATGACTGGTGAGATCATGGCTTGGCTAGATCATAGCTGGCTAGATCATAGCTAGCTAGATCATAACTAGCTAGCTCATGGCTGGCTGAGTCGATTCCCAGTGCTCGCCATAAACCGGAGATGCCGCCGCAAGATTCGCACGCAGATCCACCACTTTACCGACAACAGTAATCGCCGGAGACTGAAACCCACTGACGCGTACTTTTTCTACAATATTTTCTAGCGTGCCTATCAGTTCGTCTTGCTCCGGCCGAGTACCCCATCGAATCAACGCTACCGGTGTATCCAAAGGCAGCCCCGCTTCAATCAGCGATTGGGTAATATTCGGCAAATTGTGCACACCCATATAAACCACAATAGTCTCTGAGGCGTGGGCGATCGCCTGCCAATTCACCTCAGGCCGATACTTGCCCGCCGACTCGTGCCCAGTCACAAACGTCACCGAAGAACTATATCCCCGATGGGTAATCGGAATCCCTGCATAAGCTGGAGCCGCAATCCCTGCCGTAATCCCAGGAACCACCTCCACCGGTATTCCAGCCGCCATCAGATCGCCCATTTCCTCTCCGCCCCGCCCAAAGACAAACGGATCACCACCCTTTAATCGAACCACCACCGCATGTTCATGGGCCTTGTGCAGCAAAAGCTGCGTAATATCTGCCTGGGATAAAGAATGCCTCCCCCTGCGTTTACCAGCATGAATACGCTCTGCCCGTGGATTCACCATCGCCAAAATAGGCTCACTGACCAAAGCATCAAAAATAACGACATCAGCACATTCAACCAGGGTTTTAGCTTTTACCGTAAGCAATCCAGGATCACCTGGCCCTGCGCCAACCAAATAAACTTTACCAACAGGTGTCGAGCCGACGGGCCGTAATAAGGGATTGGACAAAGCCGATACCTCTACACCTGTCTTGAAACCTGTTTCTGAGCCAGTTGGTTCTAAGCTAGCAGCACTAGCCATATTCGCAATCAAAGAATTCGATGTCATAGTCAGCAGTGGGGCTTTCGCAGTAGGCATGGGAAAGGGCAACCACCCTTCCATTCAGCAATTAAGAGCAGCAATTCAAAAACAGTCAATCAGAACAATCGCGCCCCTTGTTGCCAACTACGATACCTTCTTACACTATGTACTTCATCGAGCCAGAATTCATCAAGCCAAACTTGAGCGAGCGTATTAGTAGCGAGCAATTTCCACCGCTAGTTGAGCAATTTCATCAGTCGCGCCCAAACTCGGCAACAATCGAAAGTTCACCTTAGGGAAGCGCTCGGCCAGCTCCTCGGTACGATGTGTAATCGCATCAGTAATCCCCCCAGCAAACAAAAAATAAGGCAAAATGGTCAATCGCTGACAGCCTTGCTGCATGAGAGCAATCACCTGAGTTTCAATGTCAGGCGGCGTTGCCCAATAGGCAACCTTGGTACCGATACGCTTAGCCAATCCCATAATAGCCCGATTACCCTTTGGCTTACGGCTACCATGGGCAACCAACAACGAGCCTTCAGCCGGGACAGAGGCCAACCGACTGGCCAGCATCTCAGGAATTTTGGCATGGCTACCCAAGTGAGGACACAGCGTAAGTTTGAGCATATGATCACTTGGCCAGTGGTCGCGCAGCAACTGTTTTGCAGCAGCCACCTCCGCTGGAATATCTTCCATCACATGAACGCCCGACATCAAAAACATCGGCAATAGCTTGAGTTCACTAACCCCTGCGGCTTTCAGTCTGAGCGCAAACTGATAAATTTGCTCGCTCAGAGGAAGGGTAGACAGCTCCAAACAAGCCGTTCCCACAATCACTTTTGAATGAGTTGGTGATTGCACCTTCGTACGCGGTCTAGTCAATAAATTGGTCTGGTCAGACGCTATTGGGCTACGCTCCGGGCAATCATTTGGAGGATAAATTTGCGCTTGTATACGGTCTAAAAAGATACGCTCAGCATTAGAAAATTGCTGGGACTCCAGCATGTCATAGTCCCCAGCAGGACTGTGAGGCGTGGCCTCCAAATGCTTGCGCACCAAATCTGCCAGCCGACTCATGGCCTCCTGCGGGCGTGGATCACGGCTGCCATGCGAAATCAGTAAATAGGCGGTTGAAGCGACCACGGGTTTCAAAAGATACCTCTTGAATGAACGACGGCTGTCCTGACAAACGACCTATCTCTATTGATAGCGGACTTAATGAACTTTGAACTATCAAATTTTGATTATTCAAGATCTCGTTAATACACGACTGTATAAACGGTTGCCGTTATACCACTGCCCATACCCGTTGACACGCAGCTAAATCCCGCAACTAACACCCAAAGAGAAACCCTTGAGCCGCCTTCATGTCCACGACTATGGGCAGTTATGCAAAGTAAGGATGCATTCTTATCTTTGTCTTGGTGAGTAGTCTTGGTGAGCATTCCTTAGCGCCGTACGACGACGCAGGGTCTCACCGCTGTCTTGGTGAGCATTCCTTAGCGCCGCCAAGCGACGCAGGGTCTCACCCGCTGTCTTGGTGAGCATTCCTAGC
>JAAUPS010000053.1 GCA_012033015.1 Phormidesmis sp. RL_2_1 | reverse complement strand
ATTAGAAAATTGAGAGATTAGAAAATTGAGAGATTAGAAAATTGAGAGATTAGAAAATTGAGAGATTAGAAAATTGAGAGATTTAATGATGAATACATTTAGGCATGAAAATTGGCGTATGCAATCTTCAAGAAGCTTGAAATGCGTTACCTACGTCAAGCGGAGACTGTAAGGCAATAGTTGCATTAATAATTATAGTGAATAGGCTCAATCCTATTTTTGAGCTATTACAAAAAGAAGCACTGCGCTGAGATACTCTGCAGATTGTAACTTTTCCTAAAGCGGAACTGCCTCTCCATCAGTTTTCCATTTTTGTTCCTTACGCTAGCGAAGTCAGTTGGAAGGGGTCAACTGGGCCCTTCATTAGCATGGGAAATATAAGATGATACAGCTTGGCTTTGGTAGGACAAGTGCCCTCGATCGGTTTGAACCCACAGCCGATCTTCAACAAGCAACAGGTATCAGAAAGGCTTTAAATCACACCGAAAACAGTATTGGGGAAAAGATTCCAGCGATCAAACCACGTCTCTCTTGGGAGCGGTTTTGCCGGTGGATCACCAGTACACAGAATCGGATTTATATCGGTTGGTTTGGCGTGCTTGCCCTGCCTACCCTATCTGTTGCAGCCATTGTGTTTGTCTTAGCTGTCATCGCGGCCCCTGCCGTAGATATGGATGGCACAGGACACATGGTCTCGGGCTCTTTGCTCGATGGCAACAACTTAATGACAGCGGCGGTTGTGCCTACATCGGCTGCCATTGGGCTCCATTTTTACCCCATTTGGGAAGCCGCTTCTTTAGATGAATGGCTGACAAACGGCGGACCTTACCAGTTGATCGTGCTGCATTTCATTATCGGCATTATCAGCTATCAGGACAGAGAGTGGGAGTTGAGCTATCGCCTAGGGATGCGCCCTTGGATTTCACTGGCTTTTACCGCTCCTGTTGCTGCCGCTGTTTCTGTGCTGTTGGTCTACCCCGTAGGCCAAGGTGGGTTTGCGTCAGGGATGCCCCTTTGGCATCTCTGGGAACCTTCACTTTTATGATGCGATTTCAAGCGGATCATAATATTCTAGCTAGTCCTCTTCATCAGATGGGGGTAGTCGGTGTGCTAGGCGGCGCTCTGCTCTCCGCAGTTCACGGATCGCTGGTTACCTCAACCCTAGTTCGCCCTGTAGCGACTAGCCAGACTTACAGTTTCGATCGCGCTCAAACGTACCAGCGAAAACTTTTTTGGCGAGGTATACAGTTCAATAGCTCGCGAGCAGTTCATTTTTGCCTAGCGGCTTTGCCGGTAGCAGGTATTTGGTCAGCCGCTTTAGGGGTCGATTTGGCTGCTTTTGGCTTCGATCAGTTCGCTTTTCGACCTTTGTCAGGAGCCTATTTCCAAAAGACTGTTGTTCCTACTTGGTCGGATGTTGTAATACAGGCCAATCTTGGTATAGACAAGATTGAAAAGGCAAGTGAGGTAAATTTCCCGAGGCTGCTCGATCAAGGCTCTGAATTGGGTCCTGAGCTGGAGCGTGAAATCACACTCACGGCTGTTGAAAAGTTTGTTTATTAAAAAAAGGAGAGTTCTCATGACCGCCAGTCCTCCGCGACAGGAGAAACCGGTTAGGATTGCCACTGAAAGCAGTCCGGTGCCCACGTCTTTTGAGAAGTGGGCAAAACCAGGACATTTTGATCGTGCGCTAGCGCGCGGCCCCAAAACCACGACTTGGATTTGGGACTTACATGCCGATGCGCATGATTTTGATACCCATACCAATGATTTACAAGATATTTCTCGTAAAATCTTTTCTGCTCATTTTGGCCATTTAGCGGTTGTTTTTGTCTGGCTGAGCGGCATGTATTTTCATGGTGCTCGCTTCTCTAACTTTTCCTCATGGATGGCTGATCCAACCCATATTAGACCGAGTGCTCAGGTCGTATGGCCGCTGGTGGGTCAAGATATTCTCAACGGCGACATGGGAGGTGGCTTTTACGGTATTCAAATTACCTCTGGGCTGTTTCAAATGTGGCGCGGAGAGGGCTTTACCAATGAGTTTCAGCTCTATTGCACGGCCATCGGGGCGCTGGTAATGGCCGTACTAATGGTTTTTGCGGGCTGGTTTCACTACCATGTTCGAGCCCCCAAGCTGGAATGGTTTCAAAATGTGCAGTCAATGCTGAATCACCATTTGGCTGGGCTGTTGGGTTTAGGTAGCTTAGGCTGGGCGGGCCATCTTATTCACGTCGCATTGCCAACCAACAAACTGTTGGATGCAGGCGTAGCGCTAAAAGATATCCCGCTGCCCCATGAGTTTATTCTCGATCCTAGCCTGATGGCAAAGCTATACCCTAGCTTCGCTCAAGGGATTAAACCCTTTTTCACGCTGAATTGGGCAGTGTACAGTGACTTTCTCACCTTTAAAGGAGGACTGAACCCGGTGACGGGAGGATTGTGGATGACGGATATTGCCCATCATCATGTTGCGATCGCAGTTCTATTCATCATTGCCGGTCATATGTACCGCACCAATTGGGGTATTGGCCACAACATCAAAGTCATGTTGGAAGATGCCAGACATCCCAAAATGCTGCCATTCCTAAGCTTTATCGGGCCGGTAGGGCACAAAGGGCTCTTTGAAGTACTGACTAGGTCCTGGCACGCACAGCTGGCGATTAACCTAGCACTTATGGGCTCATTGAGCATCATTGTGGCCCAACATATGTACTCAATGCCGCCCTATCCCTACTTGGCAACCGACTACGGCACCGTCACCTCTCTGTTTACCCACCACATGTGGATTGGCGGATTCTTGATCGTAGGGGCTGCTGCCCATGCTGCCATCTTTTTGGTGCGCGACTACGATCCGGCTCAAAACGTCAACAATGTTTTAGATCGGGTGCTGCGCCATCGAGACGCGATTATCTCTCACCTAGTTTGGGCTTGTCAGTTTTTGGGCTTCCACAGCTTTGCGATGTACTGTCACAACGACACCATGCGCGCCTTTGGCCGACCTCAAGATATGTTCTCTGATACGGGGATTCAGCTACAGCCGATTTTCGCCCAGTGGGTACAGCATATTCAAACGGCAGCAGTCGGTGCTGTTCAAGTAGCAGAACCTTTGGGCAACGCATTTGGGGGGGCCAAAGATATCGCGCTCTCAGGGCTAGGAACGACGGCACCAGGGCTGACAAGTCCTGTCAGCTATGCCTTCGGTGGCGGCATTATAGCCGTGGGTGACAAAGTTGCGATGATGCCAATTCCATTGGGCACCGCTGACTTCATGATTCATCACATCCATGCCTTTACTATCCATGTAACGGTGTTGGTACTGCTGAAAGGCGTGTTGTTTGCCCGCAACTCCCGAT
Source organism: Phormidesmis sp. RL_2_1 (assembly GCA_012033015.1). Taxonomy (GTDB): domain Bacteria; phylum Cyanobacteriota; class Cyanobacteriia; order Phormidesmidales; family Phormidesmidaceae; genus Phormidesmis. The sequence continues at coordinate 21,472 of JAAUPS010000053.1, read as the reverse complement.
TGATTCCCGATAAGGCTGAACTGGGATTCCGTTTTCCCTGCGATGGTCCTGGGCGCGGCGGCACCTGCCAAGTTTCTGCTTGGGATCATATTTTCCTCGGCTTGTTCTGGATGTATAACTCGATTGCAATGGTGATTTCCACTTTTTTGGAAAATGCAGTCAGATGTGTGGGGCACCGTCAATGCCGATGGCAGCATCTCTCACCTCACGGGCGGAAACTTTGCACAGTCGTCAATTACCATCAACGGCTGGCTGAGAGACTTTCTTTGGGCACAGGCAACTCAGGTGATTAGCTCTTATGGCTCAGCGCTGTCTGCCTATGGGCTGATGTTTTTGGCAGGCCACTTTGTCTTTGCCTTTAGCCTGATGTTTTTGTTTAGTGGTCGCGGTTACTGGCAAGAGCTGATTGAATCAATTGTGTGGGCCCACAACAAACTACGGATTACGACGGCAATTCAGCCTCGGGCGTTGAGTATTACCCAGGGACGTGCAGTCGGGGCAGCCCACTATTTACTCGGCAGCATTGTCACCACCTGGGCTTTCTTTTTAGCGAGGATGGCCGCAATCGGCTAGCCCAGTCGTGAGATTGTCCCCCTGCCCCATCCCCGATTTTGCGGATCTCAGCCAAGGGCGTGCCGTAGTACTCTCCCAAAACTGGGGGCTAAGGGGGCATTCCAACACTTATAGGAATCATGAACAACCCATTACCCATTTCAAACGTATTCGTTTTCAACTTGCCCATTTCAAACCTACCCATTTCAAACCTACCCATTTCAAACCATGGCGACAAAATTTCCAAAATTTAGTCAGGATTTACAGCAAGATCCGACCACCCGTCGGATCTTCTATTCCATAGCCACGGCCCACGATTTTGAAAGCCACGATGGGATGACCGAGGAGAATCTATACCAAAAGATTTTCGCCTCTCATTTTGGCCATCTTGCCATCATCTTTTTATGGATTTCTGGCATTCTCTTTCATGTGGCTTGGCAGGGCAACTTCGAGGTGTGGATTAAAGATCCACTAAATACCTCTCCGATTGCGCACGCAATTTGGGATCCGCAGTTTGGCCCAGCAGCGATTGAAGCCTATACCCAAGCTGGGGCCCGTAATCCGGTCGATCTGTGCTACTCGGGGGTGTATCACTGGTGGTACACCATCGGTATGCGCACCAATAATGACCTGTTTTCAGGCTCTATATTTTTACTGCTGCTAGCCTCTGTGATGCTGTTTGCCGGATGGCTGCATTTGCAACCCCGCTATCGGCCCGGTCTCTCTTGGTTCAAAAACGCAGAATCGCGGCTAAACCACCACCTAGCAGGATTGTTCGGCGTTAGTGCTTTGGCCTGGACAGGGCACTTGGTACATGTGGCTATTCCGGAATCACGCGGACAGCATGTGGGCTGGGATAATTTTCTCTCTGTAGCGCCACACCCTGCAGGGCTTAAGCCATTTTTCACCGGTGACTGGGGAGCCTATGCGCTCAATCCAGATTCGCCGGAGCATGTGTTCAATACGGCTCAGGGTGCAGGTACTGCGATCCTCACCTTTTTGGGAGGGTTCCATCCGCAAACAGAATCGCTATGGCTGACGGATATGGCGCATCACCATTTGGCGATCGCCGTCATTTTCATCGTGGCAGGCCATATGTACCGCACCAATTGGGGCATTGGCCACAACATTAAAGAAATGACCGAAGCCCTTCAAGGCCCAGGCTGGAGTGGCTTTTTTATCGCTCCCAATACAGGGCGTGGTCACAAAGGTATCTATGACGCCTACAATAACTCTTTGCACTTCCAATTAGGCTGGCACCTAGCTTGCTTAGGCGTTATTACCTCTCTGGTGGCACAGCATATGTACGCGATGCCACCCTATGCCTTTATGGCCCGCGACTACACAACAATGGGCGCGCTTTACACCCACCACCAATACATTGCCGGATTTTTGATGCTAGGGGCGTTTGCCCATGGCGCTATTTTCCTAGTGCGAGACTACGACCCGGTGGCCAACGAAAACAACGTGCTTGCGCGAGTACTCGACCATAAAGAAGCCATCATCTCTCACCTGAGCTGGGTATCTTTGTTCTTGGGCTTTCACACACTGGCACTCTATGTCCACAATGACTGTGAAGTTGCCTTTGGCAGTCCCGACAAGCAAATTTTAGTTGAGCCTGTTTTTGCCCAATGGATTCAGTCAGTTCATGGCAAAACACTCTATGGCATTAGTTCCCTGCTCTCCAATCCCGATAGCATTGCCACAACGGCTTGGCCGAACCATGCCAATGTATGGCTGCCAAACTGGCTAGAAGCGATTAATAGCGGCACAAATTCCCTATTTTTAACCATTGGGCCCGGAGACTTTTTGGTGCATCATGCGATCGCCCTTGGGCTCCATGTCACCACCCTCATCCTGGTCAAAGGTGCACTTGATGCCCGCGGCTCTAAGCTGATGCCCGATAAAAAAGACTTTGGCTATGCTTTCCCCTGCGATGGCCCTGGCCGTGGCGGCACCTGTGATATCTCTGCCTGGGATTCGGTTTATCTGGCCACCTTTTGGATGCTCAATACCCTGGGCTGGGTGACCTTTTACTGGCACTGGAAGCACCTTGCCATATGGAGTGGCAACATCGCCCAATTTAACGAAGGCTCCACCTATCTCATGGGCTGGTTCCGTGACTATCTGTGGCTTAACTCCTCTCAGCTAATCAATGGCTACAACCCTTACGGCACCAACAATCTCGCCATTTGGGCATGGATCTTTCTCTTCGGCCATCTGGTATGGGCGATTAGCTTTATGTTCTTGATCACCTGGAGAGGCTATTGGCAGGAGCTAATCGAAACCTTAATGTGGGCTCACGAAAAACACCCCACTCTCCTTTGGCTACCCCAAAGACAAGCCGGTTGCTTTGTCGATTGTTCAGGCCAGACTAGTCGGGCTCACCCACTTTGCCGTCGGCTACATTGCCACCTATGGGGCATTTCTGATTGCCTCTACCAGTAGTCGATTCCCCTGACATATCTTGTTGGGCAATAAGCATTGCTAGGGGACTCCCGTCAGCCTCATGCTCAAGCTTTTTCTAGGCTTATGTCAGGCTTCTAGCGGCTCCCCTGGCAGCCACTCTGGAGACTCTCCTCGTCCCAGACAAAGGTCCTGACTGCTAGACTGGTCAGGACTTTCTTCCATTCTCGCTTTCTTTAGAATCCATCATCTCGAATTATCCTTTTAGCAAGCCATTCCGTGAGGTAATACCATGACCTTCACCCAAAACCCGGCATTGGCCGCTGATGCCTATATCAGCGATGACCCGATCCAACCCTATCTGGGAGATCCTCAGCTAGGCAATTTGGCCACGCCCATCAACAGCTCTAATCTTGTCAAAGCCTACATCAACAACCTGCCCGCCTACCGCCCCGGCCTTACACCCTTTTTAAGAGGATTAGAAATCGGTATGGCCCACGGCTACTTTTTAGTTGGCCCAGAGATTGTCGTCGGCCCTTTGCGAGAAACCACCCATGGCGCTAATTTGGGCGGCTTAATTACAACTATTTACATCACTGTCTCTGCCTGCCTAGGCATTTCTATCTTTGCCTTGGCCACCTTTCAGAAAGATCCTAGAGGTGCTTACAGCCCTTACTCTAAAGATAAACTGCGCCCTCTGCGTAGCAAAGAAGACTGGTATCAGCTCAGCAGCGGTATTTTTCTCGGATCGATGGGCGGCGCTATTTTTGCCTACGGCCTACTGGAAAACTTCGATGATCTCGACGCCATCTTACGAGGAGCTGTAAATATGAGTCAAACGCTCTTTTCAGGAGTGCTTGGATGAGCTGTTTACCCCCCCCATTTCCCCACCGACTCGCCCCTATTTACGCCAAAGGAGAACGCTATGACTGATGTCACTCAACTCACAGGTGATTATGCTGCTGCTTGGCTCCCGTGGATTTTCATTCCTCTGATTACTTACATTCTCCCTTTTCCTATTTTTGCGATTCTTTTTCTCTGGATCGAACGAGAGAGTCCAGGAAACACAGACATGGGACAAGATTCTCAGTCAACTTAGGCAGCATTCAATTAAAAATAAACTACATTTTTCAAGAGGACTTGTAATGCGAAAATTGTTTTCAATCTTATTGGTAGGCATACTCTGGATCGGCATGACGTTACCAGCAACAGCAGTGACAAATACTCACTTGGTACCTTGTCAAGAATCGGCCGCCTTTAATGAACGGCTGCAAAATGCCCCACAAACCTATTATTTTGAAGCGCCCTATCAGTCCTATGCAACCAACCTACTCTGTGGAGAAGATGGGTTGCCTCATTTACAGTTACGATTTGATCGGGCCGTTGATGTAGCTATTCCCTTCGCTATTTTCTTTTATATTGCTGGATTTATCGGTTGGTCGGGGCGAGCTTATTTGCTCGGCAGTAAGCGCATGAGCAAACCCGAAGAAGCAGAGATTTTTATCGATATTGCTTTAGCAATGCAAGCATTTGCACAAGGGTTGCTATGGCCGTTAATAGCATTTAAAGAGCTAATGAGTGGAGAACTGACGGCTCCGGCTTCGGAAGTGTCGGTGTCTCCCCGATAAGTAGAATATTTTGCATGATTTAAAGATTTTTTGGAGACTATTTGATGAAATACTTGATGAAATATTTGACTAGTGCCCCCATTATGGCAACAGCAGCCCTAGTGTCTTTATCGTTTGTGCTGATTGAGCTAAATCACATTTTCCCAGGCTTGCAATATGGCACTTACTTTCACGGGATGCCTTAATTAAACATCGGGGTTAACCGGTCGATCGCTTGGCCGGCTATCAATCCCTTCATAAGTATCGCTAGCAATTGTGTAGAGACATGAAATTATACGTCTCTACACAATTGTCTTACGAGGGTTTCTAGCTGCCAAAAGTCCCCTCATGGGCGTACCTCTAGGGCGATTTCTGTTGAATTTTATAAACTTTCGTGAGATTTTAATAAACACCATTAAATTATTTTTATGTAGGAAATTGTTTTTGAATAGTCAATTTGAATGGTCAAGCTGTTTATTTAAGCACATTGGCAAGCATGGTTCTCTGTTAGGCGGCAAATTAAGCAGGCGGCAGATTAAACAACCGTTCAAGCAGCCGTTTTTGTCGAATAAACGCTGTAATTCTGCTAGCACAACTCACCCACGACTCACCTTTGAACAGGCAGTAAATAATGAGGATTCTACTCGTTGAGGATGATGAATCAGTCGCTAAAGTTCTTCAGAAAGTGTTGACTGATGAACATTATGCTGTAGATGTCGCCACTGATGGCCACATTGGTTGGCAAATGGTCAGCGCCTCCCACTACGACTTGATAGTGCTGGATGTTTTATTGCCAAAGCTAGACGGGCTGGCATTTTGTCAGCAGCTCCGTGAGCGCGCTTATAATATGCCAGTACTCTTGGTAACCGCCCTTGATTCGAGCACGAAGAAAATTGCTGGACTGAATGCAGGCGCAGATGACTACATCACCAAACCTTTTGAATTAGAAGAACTTCTGGCCCGAGTTAGGGCGCTCTTGCGACGGGTACAAACCTGCGTTTTCCTGACGTTGGACTGGGGAAAACTCCGATTAGAGGTCAATAGTAGGGAAGTCATTTATGGAGAAAACAGCCTGAATTTGACGCCAAAAGAGTATGCTTTGCTAGAGCTTTTTCTCAGAAATTCGTCTCAAGTTTTTAGCCGCAGAGCGATTCTAGATAACCTTTGGAGTTTTAGTGAAGCACCCGGTGAAGAAACCGTTACCTCCCATATGAAAGGACTTCGCCGGAAGCTGTCCAAGGCTGGCGCGCCCGCGGATTTTATTGAAACGGTCTATGGCGTTGGCTATCGCTTGAATCCAATCATGCCCGAAGTCGCTGCTAAAGCACCCCAAATTCAGGCTAATCAGGATGCTGCTCAAAGTAATTTAGAGACGACTAGACCCAGGGCAGGTGAGCCTAAAAAAGCTAATGCCAAAGCGATTAATTCAAAGGCAATTGATTTAAAGGCTGCCCAAATGCGGCAACAAAAAACTAAAGCGGCACTGGCAACCCTTTGGAATTCGGTGAAATTTCAACAACGTACACGTCTTGAACGGTTGCAAAATCTGTTGCAACAGCTTAAAACAAATTCGCTATCGGATGAAGTGAGAAGTTCTGCTTATCGAGCTGCCCATGGATTGACGGGAGTGCTAGGCATTTTTGGGCTAACGCTAGGCTCTGATCTTGCTCGAGAAATTCAAGGACTGTTACGAGGTGAAGCGCCGCTGACACCGCAAGAACAAGTCCAGCTCCAAACGCTGATTGGGAAACTCGATCAAATTCTAGAGCAGGCGATACATGTACCGACAACCATGCCAGAGACAGATCGTATGCCGCTACTCGTGTTGCTCGATCCGCTGCTGAACCTCACGCCAGCATTGGTTCCTCTCCTTTGGCAAAAGGGTATCACCGTCAAAATATCGCCCCACTTATCGGCTTCAAGGACGCTATTCATGGCTTTGAGCCATGCTCAAGCGAAGACGCAGTCTCATCAGTCTTCAGAAAAGAACGTAATGCCGGATAGCATCGTTCCGAATAGTATCGTACCAGATGTTGTCTTGCTCAATTTTTCATTTCAAGATGCGGATTCGACGCAGTTTGCCGAGTTATCTCACTTGGTAAAGCAGATACCTACTTTAATGCTGTTGATATGCAGCGCAGAGGGTGATTTAGAAAGTCGGGTTAAGGCTTCTCAGTTAGGGAGCTATCCGTTTCTTTATTATCCCAATGCGACAGGGGTAGCCAAAGGAATCGAGCTGTTGCGATCGCATCCCCAAACCCTCACTCGTAAAATCTTGGCCGTCGATGATGATCCACAAGTCCTTGCCGCTTTACGCAGTCGCCTAGAGAATCAAGGCTTTCAAATTACCACGTTGAATGAGCCACTCAAGTTTTGGGAAACCCTGGAAAAAGTTTCCCCTGATCTGCTGCTATTAGATATCTCCATGCCCGAATTCAGCGGGATTGAGCTTTGTCAAGCCGTACGGCAAGCGCCCTTTTGGAGTCATTTACCGATCGTATTTTTCACCTCCTATGCCAACGCTCAAGTGCAACAGGCAGCCTTTAGAGCAGGGGCCGATAATCTAGTCGAAAAGTCATCGCCTTACTTGGATCTACTGAGCCATCTTTATGAGCAGATCAAGCGATCGCATCTCCAGCAGGCAATCGCAGAGATCGCCGACGGTACCATAGCAGCCTCCCCATGAGCCAACGTATGTTTATTCCCGTCAAAAATTTAGAAGATCTCTTACATCGGATGACCGACCGTATCCGAAAATCACTTGAGCTGCCCGAAATTTTAGACGCGACAGTCGATGAAATGCGCCAATTTCTGAAAACTGATCGGGTCAAAGTTTACCAATTTCAAGAAGATGGCAGTGGTGAAGTTGTCGCAGAAGCGATTAATCACGGGCGATTGCCATCTCTGTTAGGACAAAAGTTCCCCGCAGATGACATTCCAGCCCAGGCTCGTGAGATGTTCTTATCAGCCAGACAACGCAGCATTGTTAACGTGATCAAACAAGAAATTGGGCTGAGTCCCCTGCTCAGCGACGAAAGTAGAGAAACGATGCTGGCTAACATTACCTTTCGTACCGTCGATCCTTGCCATGTCGAGTATCTGAGCGCCATGGGGGTCAAAGCCTCTTTAGTCGTTCCTATTCTGCATCGACATCGCCTTTGGGGATTGCTAGTTGCCCACCATAGCATTCCACGAAGATTCGGCAACAAAGAGCTGAAAATTGTTCAAATGATTGCCGATCAGGTGACGGTTGCGATCGCTCATGCGAGCTTGCTACAGCTCACTCGCCTCCAGGGACAGCATGAATCTATCATTAATCAAATCGTCTCGCAGCTCCACTCCACTGTCAAAAATCCGCTAAAACGGGCCCTAACACACATGGTCATAGCTTTAGAATGCAGCGGCGGCAGACTCTATATACCCACGGGCAAGAGATCCACAGACAGGACAAATGAAAAAGCCCAAATAGTCACTGCTGGAAAACAACCTGCGATATCCAAATTTCTGACAGAGAAGAGTTCCTCCGAAACAGGCGTTGCTGCTTTAGAACAATGCTTCGATTGGCAAACTTGGTTGCAATCTGAAACCTCTAATCAAATAGTCGAAAACTTTTGGGCAATTACCGATATTAATGACGCTCACATTCCTTCGACCATGCGGACAGTCTTAGCGTGCAGCAACATTCGAAGTCTATTAGTTGTTAAGCTAGTTCATCAAAATCGTTTTTTAGGCTACCTCAGTCTATTTCGTCAAGCAATTGATATCGAGACGATTTGGGCCGGCCGCTTAGATCCGACAGATATCCGACAGCAGCGCCTCGCCAGTCTTTTGATGCTTGGCGAGAGATCCAACAAGATCAGGCAAATCCCTGGAATTCTCGGGAAATTGGCTTAGCGCAGGACCTAGCTGACCGATTTTCCTCTGTGATTTATCAAACTCAGCTTTATCAAAAGGTGCAGGCGCTCAATGCTGACTTAGAGCAACGAGTCTCAGCGCGGACGATTGACCTTGAAAAGATCAATCAAGACCTCAAACAGGAGATTGCTGAGCGAGAACGGGCACTCACTGCCCTCCATGAAGCACGAGATTCTTTAAAGCGTCTGAGCCACCAAAATGAGCTGATTCTCAATGCTGCAGGCGAAGGGATTTATGGCATTGACCCCAAAGGAAAAATAGTATTTGCAAATCCGGCAGCCGCCAAATTACTCGGCGGGTCTGAAAACACCTCGCTTGTCGGCCAATTTATGCATGATGTCCTGAAACATTCCAAGCCGGAAGGTGAGCTGTATGAATGGGCACAAAGCCCTATCTTTAAAACGCTGCGACATGGTAGAACCCATCACGTCACAGGCGATCTCTTCTACAGGCAAGATGGCTCTAGCTTTCCAATCGAGTATGTGAGCACTTCTATTCAAGAACAAGGCAAAGTAATCGGCGCTGTTGTCATCTTTCAAGATATTACTGAAAGGCAAGCCATGGAATTGATGAAAGATGAATTTATCGCAGTAGTCAGCCATGAATTAAGAACACCGCTGACCTCGATTCGAGCGGCGTTGGGCTTGCTCTCTCAAAGCACGCTCGAAATTCCAGCACACAAACGACAGCGAATGGTCGAAATCGCTTTTTCAAACACCAATCGATTGGTGCGACTCGTCAGTGATATTCTCGACATTGAGCGCATTAGGTTAGGCAAAATCACCCTGAATAAAACAATCTGTAATTTGTCCGATATTATGGCGCAAGCGGCTGACGAAATGCGAGCAATGGCTGACAAATATAGTATTCGTCTGTCAGTTTCAGCGCTGTCAGTTCAGATCTGCGCAGATCCCGATAGGATCATTCAAACACTGACTAACTTGCTCAGCAACGCCATTAAATTTTCTCCGGCAGGCTCCACGGTAACCGTCACCGCTCAACAGCTCACCGTCAACGATCTTGAGTCAATAGCCCCCCTTTTAGATCTAAGCCCTGTGGGGCAAAAGGCTATAAAATCCGGATTAGAAATTGCTGAGTCACTGCTACTCATACAGGTCAAAGATAAAGGGAAAGGAATCCCTGAAAATAAGCTAGAAGCTATCTTTGCACAGTTCGAGCAACTCAACACTTCAGATGCAGCTCATCAAGGGGGAACGGGGCTAGGGTTAGCTATTTGCCGTAGTATTGTTCAACAACATCAGGGTGAGATATGGGCTCAGAGTAAGGCAGAGGCAGGTAGTAGGTTTTGCTTTACGCTACCTATTTCTACGCAACCCATCTTGGATTAGCTTAGCTGAAAAGAATAAATATAAAAACAGATTTAAAGGCAACAGGAGTTAGTATCCTAATCATAAAAGACCTATAGCGTTATCCAGATGCATTTGGGTAACGCGAGTCACTTGGCCCGTTATTACGTAAAGGTTTTACCTGCGTTTCTATATTCAAGCCAAGTGACCAACGCTATATGAGGAAAACAGAGGATAACAGCCGTGGATACCAAGCGTATTTTAATCGTTGATGATGATGCCGACATTCGAGAAGCCACTCAGCTCTGCTTAGAAATTACCGGTCATTGGGAAGTTTTGAAGGCCAGCAATGGGCCAGAAGGTCTCGAACTTGCTAGCTCTCAGCAGCCTGATGCCATCCTGCTAGACATGATGCTGCCCGGTATGGACGGTATGACGATTCTGACCAGGCTAAGAGAAAATCCTGAGACGCGGCAGATTCCGGTGATCATCTTGACGGCTAAGGCACAATCTAGCGAGCAGAAGACCTTCGGCCAACTCAAAGTCGCAACTATCATCACCAAGCCCTATGACCCCCTGACGATTTCCGAGCAGATTGCATCAGCCCTGCTTTAAACTATGATTTCTCTTCACAGTATTTCCATCTTGTTTTGTTCTAATAGATAGGTTCATGTAAATACCTTACCTTTTAAAGAACAATGACTATCTCTATCCAACGTTCAGACATATCCTCTTGGGGGAAATTCTGCAATTGGGTGACCAGCATCGAAAATCGGCTTTATTTGGGCTGGTTTGGAGTGTTGATGATTCCATTGCTAGGTGTGGCGACAACAGTTTTTGTGATCGCCTTTATTGCTGCACCGCCAGTTGATATCGATGGCATTCGCGAGCCACTTTCAGGCTCACTGCTGTATGGCAACAACATCATTACAGCGGCTGTCGTTCCCACCTCTAATGCTATTGGGCTTCACTTTTATCCTATCTGGGAGGCGGCCACACTCGATGAATGGCTTTACAATGGTGGCCCTTATCAGATGATTGGTTTTCACTATATTCCAGCGCTGCTTTGTTATTTAGGTCGCGAGTGGGAGCTGAGCTATCGTCTAGGAATGCGTCCTTGGATCTGCATTGCCTATTCTGCCCCTGTAGCGGCAACTATTTCCGTATTTCTCATCTACCCGATTGGCCAAGGCAGCTTTTCTGACGGCCTACCGATGGGAATTAGCGGCACCTTCAATTTCATGTTTGTTTTTCAGGCAGAGCATAACATTCTCATGCATCCATTTCATATGTTGGGGGTCGCAGGTGTGTTTGGCGGCTCACTATTTAGCGCTATGCATGGCTCATTGGTAACCTCCAGTCTAGTTCGTGAAACCACTGATGTCGAATCCCAAAACAATGGTTACAAATTTGGCCAGGAGGAAGAAACGTACAACATTTTGGCTGCCCATGGCTATTTTGGCCGACTGATCTTCCAATATGCGAGTTTCAACAACTCTCGCTGGCTACATTTCTTTTTGGCGGCTTGGCCAGTCGTCTGCATTTGGTGTGTTGCTTTGGGCATTAGCACGATGGCATTCAATCTCAACGGCTTCAATTTCAATCACTCTGTCTTGGATGCTCAAGGGCGGGTGCTGCCTAGCTGGGCAGATGTCGTGAACCGCGCTAGCTTAGGGTTTGAAGTTATGCATGAGCGCAACGCCCACAACTTTCCGCTGGATTTGGCTAGTGGGGAAGCGATGCCGGTTGCCCTACACGCCCCTGAGATACAGGCTTGAGTGGATTTGTCTTAAGTTGTCTCTAGACTAGCCTTCTCTAGACCGTCCGATACCATAGGCATTGTCATGCTATGGTGTCTTCTCGATTAGCGCTTTCCTTCGGGGGAGCGTTTTTTTTGATATCGTTTATTGCTAGTAACTGAGCGCTAACAACAAACGACACTCCTTGATGAGAGTGCTGATCAGTGCAGTTCCAATGGCTGACTCACTTCGTCATAGCGGTTCTCGGATGCATAATACACAACACACCAACGGCAATCGAGGCTACGCCTTGGCCTTGCTGCGCCCTTGGCAGTAGGCAAAAGCGAGTTCACTCACCTTGTTTGGCCTGTTATAAACATCAGGCTTGCAGCCAGTGTGCTGTACTTCAGCAACGTGACCACCGATATCGTGCAAAATCTTGCAAAGGTGAGTTCGAGGTAGGATACTCTTCATCCTTGATCGCCTTCTTTGACTGCTGAGTCATTGTCAGCCGTTGTCCCTACAAAAATGCTGTGGCGTGATATATCACGCCACAGCATTGACTAGTCAGCATTTGAGAAGACGATAAAAAGGTGGAATTACCGTTTCGGCTTACCGCCTGCCCACTGGTCTCCGACAATTTTTGGCTCTGCCAAAATGTAGCCTGCGATCGCACTTAAATCTGATTCTGTTAAGTCTTTCATTCTAGGAAAAAGATCAGATCTTGAGATCGATGGGTGCAGTTCTTCAAGCGACCCCAATCCGTCGTAGGTGGTTGGATAGGTCAGATAATCTACGATACTTTCAATGTTGTCACGCGCTGGTGTCGCATTTGCTAATGTTAGGGTACTCAAATCTACATCCGGATTAGTTTTAGATCCTCCATCAATATGGCATTGAGCGCAACTGCTATTAAACTGACGCTGGCCTATGGCAAAGTCTTCTAAGCTAAGGGTGATCTGCTCGCCTGCATCGTTGAGTACCACCGTGCGGCTCGTTTCGCTGATTTCGATAGCGATCGCACTACCCATCCACGAAAAGCCCATCCACGAAAAAACAAACACCAGCGTTGCCACAACCACGAAAGCGACTAGCGCTTTGTTCACAACCTTTTTAAGCGTATAAAACATTCTCATCCTCTGCTTAATGGTTAATAGTTGATAGGAGCGACTAAAATTAGAAAAGTCTCAGTTGAGAGAGTTCCGGTCAATAACGTCTAAGAGGATCTGCATCAATCAAGCAGACTTTCTTTGAAAAAGAATGGCCTGAGAATACTTTGCTTGCGGCAGTCCTGTCTGTGTTAGCAAATGATCGACTAAATTATCTCTAATCATCATTTGTCGCATCATTTCAACAATATAGTTTTGAGCCTGACTGAGAGATAGTTGACTGGCCTGCTTTCTCACTATCTGCAGCTCAAGTTCTTGTTCTAAGCTCAATTCTCCAAGGGTGTCCATAGTAGTCAATAACCTCTAAATGAAAGACTATCTTTGAATAAACTGCATGGCGCGATCGCACCTAAGAAAAATACGCTGGGAATAGCTAAAGCATGAATCGCTAACCATCTGATCGTGAAAATAGGATAGACAACGGGTTGGTCACGGTTAAAATTGGTCATAATTTAAGTCACTCCAGATATCAGTGCCACCAGATATGATGTGCCAGATGAATGTGCCAAATATTGATGTGATTGAGAGATGGATCATCAGGCGATCGCAGGTTCAATCCGGCCATAAAACTGACCCCGAATTTTGACAGTCATAGCCTCTTTAGAGCCAAAATCAGTATCGGAAGGCTGCCGACTCTCGAATAATCCTGAAAGCTCTCCCGTTGCTTGGTTTATCCGACTAATTTGCAGCGCGATACTACCTTCATCTACGTCAAAAGACTTGTTGTTCTGGCGGTAAAATTTCTCCCTATCGGCTTGGATCGGGATGCCCACTGCCGCATCATAGCCCACCGCTAATCCACGACCTTTCGGATCAATAAAGCTAGAAGTACGGTAAGGCGGAACATTAAAAGTTCCGGCTAAGCGAGTTGCAGGACTGAGACTCGTGACAGCATCTTGGCTTTTTGCGACCAGTCCTTTAATCGTAAACAGTAAGGGCACCCGCTCTCCATCCGGAAGCTGCACCGTCACAGGCTGAAAATCAAAACCACCCCTTGCCACTAAGGTCACTGTCCCATTAGGGTCAATCTGTAAGGCACCGCTGATTTGATCAAGGGTCGAACTCGACCGCGTCAGGAGCTTACTTGCTACAAACTTTTCTTCTGGGCGACCTTTAGGACTTTTTCCTGAACCTTTCATCAGCGGTGCTCGGCTGACCCAAAAAGTCTCTGGCTGTAAGCACCAACCTCTAAGCTGATAGGATTTTCCCTTCTCTATTGCAATGGCATCCAGATTAGTGCTTGTAAGCTGAGGACAATTATTCGCCAAACCACTCCCTCTTATGTCGTCGTAGCTGAGTTGGTCACTAGTAACCGGAGAAGAACTGCTACAAGCCGTTAGCAGCCCCAAGCAGACAGTCAATACAATGGCTATGAGCGCTTTATATTTCATTTGAGTTAGTTGAACGAATGAATTTAAATTTGCAAGAGAAGCATGGAAAACAGTCGTTAGCATTTGTACTAAAGATTAGCGAAAAAGGCTGAAGAACTTATGAAGACAAAACTCTATTTCGTAGCTTGTTAGCCTAGTTCTGATTGAGCTTTGAGCCAACACATAAAAGAAGGGAATATCAAAAAAGAGATTTCCTCTTTTCATGAGTTCTTCACTTTTGTTGTTTATTGTCATAGCAACTTCCCTCTCAGGATTTTTTAAATTAGGAGTAAATTTCCATGAGCCTAGTTACAGAGCTGATTTTGAGTGCCGATAGTGAAGCTCGCTATCCTGCACCTAAGGAGCTGCGAATTTTTCAAGACTATGTCAAAACGGGAGAGCAGCGTGTTCGGATTGCTAAAGCGCTCGCTGAAAATGAGCAGCGAATTGTTCAAAACGGCAGTCAAAAGTTTTGGGAACGTTGTCCTAATACCCCTAGCAACAGCGGGATTGAACGCAAAACAGCTTCTTGCCAGCGGGATCAAGGCTGGTATGTACGTTTGATTGCCTACTCGATTTTGGCAGGCAGTGAACGCCCACTAGAAGATATTGGCACGGTGGGCATTAAAGAGATGTATAACAATCTAGAAATTCCCATTAGAAATATTGCGGAGTGTATGCGCTGCCTCAAAGAAGAAGCGATGGCTGTTCTCAACGAAGAAGATGCCCAAGAGGTTGCGGCGTACTTTGATTTGATTATCCATTCACTGTCGTAGAGGAATGGCTGCAAATCAGCCTAGTGAATTATTGCACAATCAGCCATCACAGATTAGGTATCACAGATTAGTTGTTGAAGATTAGTTATTCCGTAGAGAGATTTACCCATGCAAGATGCCATCACCACTCTCATTAATGCGTCCGATGCCCAAGGAAAATATTTAGATGATTCGTCTTTAGATAATTTGCAAGCTTACTTTCGCAGCGGTGACCTGCGGGCTAGAGCAGCAATGACGATCAGTGCAAATGCTTCTACGATTGTGACTAAAACCGTAGCAAAAGCGCTGCTATACACCGATATCACAGCCCCCGGCGGCAACATGTATACCTGCCGTCGCTATGCTGCTTGTGTCCGTGATATGGACTTTTTCCTGCGCTATGGCACTTACGCCATGCTGGCAGGCGACCCATCCATTCTGGATGAGCGCGTACTCAATGGCCTTAAAGAAACCTACAGCTCGCTGGGAGTACCCGTAGGTGCCACCATCCGCTCTGTGCAGGCCATGAAAGAAGTTGTCAGTGAGATGCTAGGTGCCGAAGCTGGCAAAGAAGTAGGGGTTTACTTCGACCACATTTGCTCTGGTTTGAGTTAATCCCTGGTTCGAGTACATCCCTCCATCAACCGTCCTGCTGCGTTAGGAAGATTTATCATGAGCATTATTACTCAGGCGATCGCAACTGCTGATCGTGAGGTGCGCTATCTCTCTACAGGAGAGCTAGACGCCATTAACCTCTTTTTTGAAGACGGGCCACAACGTTTGCGGATTGTTTCTATCCTCAATAGTAGTGTGGGAGATATTGTGGAAAAGGTAGCCAGCGGTTTTGGCAACGCTGCCCAATCACCCCGAGCCACAGCGATAATCACACCTTTCAAGCGTCCTGCTTGCGCGATCAAGCTTGGTTTATTCGGCTAATCTCCTATGCCGTAGCAGTCGGTGATATTGATCCGCTTGAAGCCAGCGGTGTCAGAGGTGCAAAAGAGATGTATCGCTCGCTTGGCGTTCCTTTAAAGAACCTCGCAGACTGTATGCGATCGCTCAAAGAAGTCACCCTAGAAATACTGAGCGTAGAAGATGCGGCTGAAGTGGGGCCCTATTTTGACTACCTCATTGCAGGATTAATGCCCTGACTTTACCGTTGCTAGCTTTACCGGTGCTGGCCTAATGGGCACTGGCTTAATAGGTAACTTGTTGAACTTGATTGGATTTGGAGATCGCTATGACTGACCGGATGAATGGAGGTAGCCCAGTGGTTAATCCACAACAATATCAGACGGTACCGACCGCCGTGATTAATGGGGCGCATCAGCGTGATCGCTATCCCAATCAAGCTGAATTTAAGGAACTTTCAGCCTTCTTGAGCACAGGGCTACAGCGACTAGAGATTGCCCAAGTTTTAGCTCAGCAATCCGACGGCATCGTAGCGGCTGGCGGTAAACGCATCTTTGTCGGCGGTGACCCCATGGCTTACTTTGAAAAGCCAGAAGATCCACTGGGATTACCGGGCTCAGGTTACTTCGTCGCCGAAGACTATCTCAGCACCAAAGATCGCCGACGTAAATCGCCAGCGATGCAGGTTGAACAAACTTCTGTAAACTCTATTACCAACCCGATCAACTGGTTCAAAGGCTTGTTCTTTAGTGGCAAACCCAGCGTACCCAGTAGCTTTCGTGCCATTAGTATCTCCACATACGGCAAGGTGCGAATGAAGCGCTCTATGCGAGATTTGGGTTGGTTTTTGCGCTATGTCACCTATGCAATCGTAGCGGGTGACACTAGCATTATCAGTGTCAATACGCGGGGACTGCGCGGCGTCATCCCAGAAGATGTCACCCTCGCCACGGCGGTAGCCCTGCGGGAAATGCAGTGGAAGTCTCTCTCCTATTTTCCCTCTGAATCAGCAGCGGCTGCTTTAGTAAAGCGATATTTTGATGTGTTGATTGCTGACTATTGGGTTGAAAAACCTTCTGATCGACTCCGAACAGGGGTTTCTAAACATCATCAAGGCCTATATCTACCAGAGAGTTATGAAGACAACAGCACGGCCAAACCCCGATGGGTAATGAAGCCTGACCTGCCTGAATTAGAAAAACATGAAGTCATCAAAGCGGCCTACCGCCAAGTGTTTGAGCGAGATGTGACACAGCTTTATGGGTCTACGCTGGCTGAACTAGTGTCACAGGTAAAAGGTGGTCACGGCTCGGCTGGTTCAATGGCAGAATTTATTCGTCAGCTTGGCCACTCAAAGCTTTACCGGAAACTGTACTATGAGCCTTACAGCATCAGCCGCAGTATTGAGTTGGCCTGCCGCCACTTTTTGGGTCGAGGGCTAAGCTGTATGGAAGAATTTCAATGCTATTTTGAGCGGGTGGCCGAGCAGGGGTTTCCAGCTTTGGTTGACACCTTGGTTGATTCTCAAGAATATGCGGATTACTTTGGCGAAGAGACTGTGCCTTACCTCAGGGAGTTAGGACGAGAAGCTCAAGAATGCCGCAACTGGGGGCCGCAACTCGATCTATTCAAATACAGCGCGCCTGTACGACAGGTACCTCAGTTTGTCACAACTTTCGCCAGCTACCGGCAGCCGCTGCCCAATCAACATCCCTACGGGACAGGCAACGATCCGTTAGAGATTCAGTTCGGTGCAATTTTCCCCCAAGAAAACCGACATCCCCAGGCTCAACCTGCTCATTTCAGTGAACATAGCCGCCGAATTTTAATTCACACTAACGAGAAACCTCGGACGCATTATTCTGTTGAAGCTGTGATCTTAGCAGCCTATCGGCAAGTGTTTGGCTGCGACGTATCGGCCAGCGAGCACCATATCATTGCCGAGACCCAATTGAAAGCAGGACGCATCACCTTGCGAGAGTTTGTGCGTCAGATCGCTCGCTCGAAGTCGTTTCGCCGCAATTATTGGGAGCATCTTTACATCACCAAGGCCGTAGAAGTGATTCATCGCCGTCTACTTGGACGCCCTACCTACAGCCGACAAGAGACCAACCAGTACTACGACATTTGCAGTCGTCAAGGCTTTTATGCACTCGTCGATGCCCTCATTGACAGCGATGAATATCTCAAAGTATTTGGTGAAGATACAGCGCCTTATGAGCGCTATGTAACACCACGCGGTTTGGCGTTGAGATCGCCTCAAGGCCCCGTTGCCTGGTCACAACCAAGAGAGCATCCTGTCATCGTAGAAGAGTATATGATGCACTACCAACCGCCAGCGTCTAAAGCGTTTCTACAGTCAGTGATAACGACCCAAAACAGGCATCAGATGGCTGCTGCTAAGCGGCCGCTGGCAGGTTCTGCGCTCAATAATCAAGCGCCATATAGCCAACAACTATCAGATGGCCCAGCACGCTCACCAGAACCGGTCTCACCAGAAAAAACTGTTGTACAAACAGATCCCGACTCACAGCCCGACTCACAAATGGCAACCGCTCAGCTTGAAAACAGCGCCTAGGGTTAGACGCCCACCGGCAGATACTGTCAGATATTAGCAGATACAATCCCTTGCGGTATTCAATTATGCTCCCTACCCATCAAAATAGGCCCTCTGCTACCGCCAATGGGCAGAGCCGACCAACGGTGGCCATACCAGCCCAGAGCCCGACCGCCCAAAAATCTCGTGACCGCTCAAAAAATCCATTTAATTACCGCATTTGTATCAGTTGGTTTGGTGGTGTACAAATCTATCTCAAATATTGAAGAAAACAGTCAATAAAATATTCAAAAAATCCCATGAGTATTGTCAAACAGATCATTCTAGATGCCGATGAAGAACTGCGCTACCCAACCCCAGGGGAACTGCGAATGATGCGCAGCTTTTGCAAAACAGGCGCAGAACGGATACGGTTAGCAAAAACATTGGAACAACATGCGCCCACCATAGTAGAGCGCGGCACCCGAAAATTTTGGCAAATTTGTCCTAGAACACCTAGCAACAGTGGCAGCCGTCGTAAAACTGAGGCTGCTCAGCGGGATATGGGCTGGTACATTCGGTTAATTAGCTACTGTTTATTGGCAGGGAGCGATCGCCCCTTAAGGGAAACTGGTCTTTTGGGCATGAAAGAGCTATACACCAACATTGGCATTCCCTTAGATAACATCTTGCAATATTTACGTTGCCTCAAAGCTGAGGCCATTGCCCAGCTCTCAGAAGCTGAGGCAATCGCCATCATCCCCTACTTTGACCAAATCATTCAAGAATTGGTACGACCAGGGCCATCCTACTTTGGGATTAAAACCGGTGGCCTGAAAAACAGTAGCGAGCGAGCGAAAAAAGCTGCCTAATTTATTTTTCACACAAGACTCATAGAACTCATACAACAAAATTAGAACAAAATGACGAGGACACGACAATGACCATCTCACTTGGTACACTAGCGCCCTCTAGGAACTGGGCAAAAGAAATAGATGACTGGCTAAAGCGTGATCGCTTTGTATTTGTCGGATGGTCGGGGCTGCTACTGTTCCCCTGCTCATTCCTCGCGATAGGCGCTTGGTTTACCGGCACTACCTTCGTCACCTCCTGGTACACCCATGGTTTAGTTTCTTCCTATTTAGAAGGCTGCAATGTTTTAACCGTTGCCGTTTCTACACCAGCCGAAAGCATGGGCCATTCTCTCCTACTGCTATGGGGGCCAGAGGCGAACTGGGACTTTGTGCGGTGGTGCCAAATCGGCGGACTGTGGACATTCACTGCCTTGCATGGCGTGCTGGCGCTGATGGGTTTCATGCTTAGGCAAATTGAGATTGCTCGATTGGTGAACATTCGGCCTTACAATGCGATCGCATTTTCAGCCCCCATTGCCGTTTTTGTCGCCACGTTTTTAATCTACCCCTTAGGCCAATCTAGCTGGTTTTTTGGCCCTGGGTTCGGCGTCGCTGCTATTTTCAGATTTCTCCTATTCTTTCAAGGGTTTCACAACTACACACTCAATCCCTTTCACATGATGGGCGTTACCGGAGTACTAGGCGGTGCCTTGCTTTGCGCTATTCATGGCGCAACCGTACAGAACACGCTGTTTAGAGACACCACCGGGAAAAACACCTTTAGCGGATTCTTCACAGCCCAATCCGAAGAGACCTACTCCATGGTGACAGCTAACCGCTTCTGGTCTCAAATTTTCGGCATTGCCTTTTCTAACAAACGTTGGCTCCATTTCTTTATGTTGTTTGTGCCTGTCACCGGTTTGTGGATGAGTGCCATTGGCATGGCAGGATTAGCTTTCAACTTAAGAGCCTATGACTTTGTCAGCCAAGAAATTAGAGCGGCTGAAGACCCCGAATTTGAAACATTTTATACCAAGAATATCCTACTCAACGAAGGGCTCAGAGCTTGGCTCTCAGAAATGGATCAGCCCGCTAAGAAATTTATCTTCCCAGACGAAGTCCTCCCTCGCGGCTTCTCTGAATAAAGCGCCCTTCCCCCTTCTCCCTTCTCCCTTCCCTACACCTCTATTCTCCCCATGGAAACACCCTTCGAAACCATCCCAGACTTATCGGTCACCTTACCTGCCGAAACCGGCTCCATCCTAGCACCCACCAGCCCTGGGTACGACGAAGCCACTAGCGGCTATGCTTGGTGGGCAGGCAATGCCCGCCTAATCACCACCGAACTCACCGGTCGATTCCTCGGAGCTCACGTAGCCCACGCCGGACTAGTCGCACTCTGGGCAGGCGGCATGTTGCTCTTTGAGGTCTCTCATTACAATCTCTATAAGCCGATGTATGAGCAGGGGTGCATCCTCATGCCCCACATTGCCAGCTTAGGTATTGGCGTCGGCCAAGGCGGCGAAATCACCAGCATTTTTCCTTTTTTGCCATTGGGGTTGCGCATCTCATCGGCTCGGCAGTGTTAGGCATTGGCGGCATATACCACGCCATCAAAGGCCCTGAAAAGCTCTATGGCTTTTTCAATTCGACTGGACTGACAAAGCTAAAGTCGCTCAAATTCTCGGCTTTCATATCCTCATTTTAGGTGTTTTTGCCCTGCTTTTTTCGGCCAAGGCCATGTACTGGGGTGGGCTTTACGATCCCTGGGCCCCAGGCGGCGGCGATGTACGACTCATTAACCATCCGACGCTCGACCCTCGCGTCATCTTTGGCTACCTATTGAAAAGGCCCACTGGTGGCGAGGGTTGGATTGTCAGCGTCAATAACTTAGAAGACGTGATTGGCGGCCATATCTGGATTGGGTGCATTCTGATCGCAGGAGGAATTTGGCATATTCTAGTGCCCCCCCTACGCTGGACTTACAATCTTTTTCCCTGGACAGGCGAAACCTATCTCTCCCAAAGCTTAGGCAATGTCGCCGGTCAGGCGTTTATTGCCGCTGCATTCATTTGGTTTAACAATACCGCTTATCCCAGTGTGTTTTATGGGCCAACGGTTCCAGAATCTTCACAGGCGCAGTCTTTCGTATTTTTGATGCGAGATCAAGGACTCGGCGCAGATGTGGCCTCAGCCCAGGGGCCAACGGGATTGGGTAAGTATTTGCAGCGATCGCCCACCGGAGAAATCATCTTCGGCGGTGAAACCATGCGGTTCTGGGATGCCCGTGCCCCTTGGTTAGAACCGCTACGAGGTAAAAATGGCCTGGATTTAGACAGACTACAACACG
>JAAUPS010000052.1 GCA_012033015.1 Phormidesmis sp. RL_2_1 | reverse complement strand
GCCGATAGTTATCAGACAGGGTACACAGAGGCTGGAGCGACGACACAGAATGGGTAGATGCGGCCACGGCTTAAACGGCAACTTATAGCATTTCTCACTTGGCAACTTAAATGGCAACCCAATGCCTTCAAGACTAAATTTAACAGCCTTAGCTAATCGGTCATCTCTGAAATTCGCTACCTCTGATGGGCGACGACCCATTGGATTAGGCTTCAGCTAGGGCTTAAACACAAAATCGTAGCCCATATATTTATCTGCTTGGTAGTTCAATACCACCCAACCTTCTGGATCAAACGCGAGGGGATAAGCTTCTCGCGCTATGGCTTGAGTGGTTTCATTCACTTGATATTCAGCTTTTTCTTGAGTGGCAGAAGGCAATAGACAGTAGGGGGTATCGACGACTTGGCGAACCGCCTCTCGAGTGGAACCGATCGGTACGGACAACAGTTGTGAAATTTGTCCGCGTGAAATTTCTGCGCCTGATTGCACTACCTCTTGACAGCTAGATTGAGCCACCAACTGAGAGCCAACACGGGCAGGCGCAATCACAAGTAGGGCAAGTGTTGCTACCGACCCACTCACCCAAATAGCGTTTTGCGAATGGCCTCTTCGCGGCTGATTTTTTTGGGCAGTGCCTTTTTGGGCAGTGCTTTTTTTGACAGTGCCCTTTCTGGCAGTGCCTTTTGAGCTGACGGGCTGCGCTTTTAGGTTGCCTGGGTTTGAGTTGACTGGGTTTGAGTTGCCTGAATTTAAGTGGCCTGAATTTAAGTTATCTGGGTTTAAGTACCCTGAAGGATGATGTGATGCCTGCGAAGCAGTTATCCGGGATGCAGAATAATGCCGCAAGGGTTTTAGTGCGTGCGATTGTGACATCAGCAGTCTCCAAAGTCTGTCATTACAGTCATTACAGTCATTACAGCCATTACAGCCATTACAGCCATTACAGTCATTACAGCCATTACAGAGGCTATGCAGGAGCTATATTGCACTCTGTTGAGATCATTATAGTACAAAAGAACTATTCTGCGCATTCCAGTCGCTGTTTCTGGGTGTGCAGGCTCTTGGAATGTCATCGATGTCATCTCTTGATGTCCTGTCTCTGTGGGGTCATTTCTGGACATCGTGTCTCTGGACATTAAGACCCCCTCTACTTATTGATATAATCCGCTTTTATCCACTTACCTACCCGCTCACCTGAAGCGCAGCAAATATGGCAGATTGGCAAGTAATTGAAGGTGGCGTGACTGCGCCTAAGGGCTTTCGTGCAGCAGGGATAACAGCAGGGCTAAAGCCCTCGGGCGCGCCAGATCTTGCTTTGATTTTGTCGGATTGTGACGCGATCGCCGCTGGCGTATTCACCACTAGTCAGGTGCGCGCTGCCTGCGTCGATTATTGTCAAGACGTCCTCGAAAACAAGCCCGCCGCCCGAGCCATTCTCTGTAATGCTGGGCAAGCCAACGCTTGTACAGGTGAGCAGGGCAAGCAAGATGCCTTAGCCAGCGCAGCGACCACCGCTACCGCCCTTCACCTTGCCCCCGATCAAGTTTTGATCGCTTCTACCGGTGTGATTGGCCAGCGTGTCAAAATAGACGCGCTGCAGGCTGGCATTCCTGATTTAGTGGCAGCGCTCACAACCGATGGCTCAGACAAAGCTGCTCGTGCCATTGTGACGACAGATCTGGTGACAAAATCCATTGCGCTCGAAACCCAAATGGGCAATCGCCCCGTTCGCATCGGTGGCATTGCTAAAGGCTCTGGCATGATTCACCCTGACATGGCCACCATGCTAGGGTTTATTACCTGCGATGCGGCCGTATCTCCTCAGCTTTGGCAAGATATGCTCCGCCGCGCCACTGAAAAAAGCTTCAATCAAATTACGGTCGATGGCGACACCAGCACCAACGACTGCTTATTAGCACTGGCTAATGGCGAATCTCGCACGCCAGCGATTACCACCGCTGGCCCCGCCGCTGACAAGCTCGAAGCGATGCTTACCGAAGTATGTATCCATTTAGCCAAATCGATTACCCGTGATGGAGAGGGGGCCACTTGCCTGATCGAAATTGAGGTGACCGGGGCAATGAGCGATCGCGCCGCCAACAAAATCGCCCGCACCGTCGCTGGCTCCTCACTGGTCAAATCTGCCGTTTTTGGTCGCGATCCCAACTGGGGCCGAATCGCTGGAGCCGCCGGACGTGCAGGCATTCCCTTCGAGCAAAGCGATCTGAGCATTACCTTAGGAAACTTCACCCTGATGACACATGGCACGCCTCAACCCTTTGATCGCGCTGCTGCCAGCCATTATCTCAAGCAACAGGCCGAACTCAGCACCTCAGCGATGGCTAAAATCCTATTGACCAACAGCCATCACAGCCATGATTTACAACTTACAGACACCCAAACACCCTCTGCACGTCAGCAGATCGAAATAGAAGCCCTCTCTCACCCGGTCAAAATTGCCATCAACGTAGGGACAGGCATAGGCAAAGGACTTGCATGGGGTTGCGATCTCAGCTATGACTACGTCAAAATCAACGCTGAATACACAACCTAAGCAATATCCGCAACTTTTACCAGTCTATTCTCGTCTCGTTTCAATAGCATTACGAGAGCATTATGAGCCATCAGCACCGATCATCAACTTAGAATTGTTGATGAATGGGGAAGACAAAGTGATAGTTTTATCTTGAGTTCAGCTCGTTAGCTGTTTACCAGCTAGGTGTTTGTCAGCTAGGTGTTTGTCAGCTAGATATTTGTCAGCTAGGTGTTTGTCAGCTAGGTATTTGTCAGCTTGATATTTGTCAGCTTGATATTTGTCAGCTAGGCTAACCAGCTAGGTTTGTTAATCGTCCACTTCAAAAGCGTCCAAAAAGCGGAGAACCAAAACGTCCATGAGAAAAGTCACTGCCTCAGCCGTTATTCTCACAGCTTTGGTAGGCTATGGCCATAGTAGAAGCGCTTCCAATAATCAATGGAGCTTCGAGCCCCCTACCAGTCAAAATACCCATGCTAATACTGCTAAAGCGGCAACAGCTCCTTTAAAAGATGGCTTCACAGGGCTATCGACCGACAATCAGCCACTGACAAATGATGCCAGCAGTCGTTCCATCACAAGTGCGACGACTGGTCAGCCTCCCATTTTGAGTCGCTCCACCAGAACTGCCGCTGGCAATGCGCTGCCAGCGAGTAGTCTCAGCGGCATAACCTTCCAACGTGGCAGCGGATCAACCCTAACAGTAAATACAGCCAGTAACCAGGCCAGTAACAACCCATCGACAGCAGTGGAGCAGGTGAGAGCCTACCTTGGGTCTAACGCAGCTTCTACCCCCTTACCGCCCCCTACTACTTTTTCAACCCCTAGCACCGCAACGTTATCCTATGGTGGCTCTGAGCCTGCCTATGGTAGTCTCCTAGATGCTTCGATAGCCGCTGATACCTCAACAGCAACAGTAGTCAGATCTGACTTAGATATCGCTGCTTTCACGCCAGCGCCTTTCATCGCTCAGTCAAATGAATCGGTGCCTATGGGCACGGCTATTCTCCAAGATTTGCAGCGTTCTTCTGAGCAGCCGCAAGTCAGTTCATTACCTTCTGAAACAACCGCTACTGAGGGTATTCCAGAAGCTGTTTCAACAGCCGCCGAGCGGCCTGCAAGCCAGCAGCCCACACTAGAGCGACTCTATCAGACGATGCCGCCTGATAGAGAGACATCGCCATTAGTCGCAGCAGCAGCTACGCCTGCACCTAGCCCAACTCCTTTATCTGCGATCCAACCCACTACTACTCAACCTGTTACGCAGCAGCCGACCGTTCAGCCTGCCATAACTGCGCCTACCGAGCTGCAATCCCCCGCTGAACCATCCTTAGCTGAACCATCCTTAGCTGAACCATCCTTAACGGAGAAAATGGAGGAGGTCTCGTCTCCTCTTTTAGAAAGTCTGAGAGAATCAACGACAACCCCGGTCATTTATGTCCCTATCGCAGAGCCAACCCCAGCAGATAGTGCCAGCATGATGATCCAGAGTGCACTCACTCAGCTCAGAGCAGATATTGCTGAGCAGGTTGCCTCTGAGCAGCTTTCTACAGAGGAGTACGAACCATCACACCTAGCTAGGGGCACATCTACAGCAGAGAACACAGCTCAAGGGTTGGATATTCCTCAAGGGCTGGATATTCAGAGAGTCAATCTTCAGACAGTCGATATTAATGCTAATCAGCCCAGACAATCGGCCCGAGACGAAATAGCCCATTCTCATCGCATTATCCAGAAGCTATCTGAAAAAAGGTTGTCTGGTCGTCATCGCCAAATTATCATTTGGCAGTAAGTCACCATCAGCTACAGAAGCAATGAGATATAAAAATGGGCTGCTCTGACTGCTCTATAGGGCTTGCCATATCTCAGGCCATATCTATATGGCAGACTATATCTATATGGCAGACTATATCTATATGGCAGACTATATCTATATGGCAGACTATATCTATATGGCAGACTATAAAAGAGCACGGCCCGATTTTTTTTAGCAGCTTCTAGTCCTGTGGCCCTATTCAACCCCCTGAACTAAGCCCTTTGGCTTTTAGCTCTCTAAAACTTAGTCCCTAAGCGGCTGCCTGCCTTGGAAAGGTTGCGAAACTTGCTCTCCCAAAGACATCGGCAACCCTGCATAGTGAGAAACTACACCATGTCCCATACCCGCTATTAACCCTAGTGCAGCAGGCAAAAACAAGGAAGCAAAGTAGTTCATAAAAGCTAACAAACATCAATGACCTAACTTTCCCAATTCAATCACCTGACTTTTGTAGCAATCTTTACGATTTTCAATAAATCTATAGATTTTTATGTCTTGATTGCATGTTGGATATGCATTTGTCGAAAAAGCGACTGGGCCACTCTATATAGCGTGTACCCGTTGGCGTAGCCTCGCTGTCGGCGTTACGCATCTGGGGAACACGCTATATAACCGACGTATAGTCTGCTAGCTGCCTGTTGTCACAGCATCGACTTTGCGCTTAAACAAATCGGTGAAGAAGGTAATCACGCGGCGTTTACGCAGCTTGATATTGGCATTGAGTGACATACCCGAGCGAATGGCTAAAGGGGTGTTATCAACAACAAACGCTTGATCATCCAACAAAATGGAGGCCGGGATGCGGTAGTAAGGGAAAGCCTCATCCGGTGGCAGCGCATCGGTACCGATAGATTTGACCGTACCTTCCATGTCACCAAATTCACTGAATGAATAGGCATCAATTCGCACATCTACTTTTTGTCCGACTTTCACAAAGCCAATGTCCTTGCTAGGGATAAAAACGCGGGCAACTAGTGCATCTTCAGGGACAATTTCCATCATTGGCTCAGTTGAGTTGGCGACATAGCCTGCTTGGTTCGCTTTCAAGTTGAAGACGGTGCCTTTGACAGGAGAGGTCAGCGCTTGGTTGTCTCTGTTGTCATTGAGCTGAATCAGCTCACCGTTAATCTCGGTGAGGCGCTGCTCGTTGGCTGCCATTTGTTGGCTAAATTGACTGTCGATATCGGCAATTCGCTGAGCATTTTCTTGAATTTGCTCGTATAGGGTTTTGTCTGACTGCGAAGATGTAAGTGTGACGCCTTCTTCAGCTTCATCGATTTGTAAAGTTAAGTTTTCGATTTCTTCTCGTAAGGTATCTACCTGTGCTTGAACGGTGATCACTTCTTGCTGCTGTTGGAGAAAAGACAGGTAGGCTACAGCGCCTTTCTCGTTTAATTCTCTTAAGCTATTCAAAATTTCGGTGTTAGTGGCTAGTTCGCTTTCCGCAGATCTGAGCTGCACTTTTGTTTGAGTGCGTTGGCTACGCAATTGATCGGCTCGGTTTTTATTGATAACCTGCTGGGAATTTAAGCTGTTTTCAGAAACGGTTAGCTGATCGACTTGGTCGGCAGAAAGACCTGCTGTGTTGCCAGTGAGCTGGGCGCGGTACAGTCGATTGCTGGCGGCAAGCTGGGCGCGGGCACGGCCTTGATTGTATAGTGATGGGTTAACGCCTTCAGGGGCGATCGCATCTACTTGCCCTGCCTGTAGTGCCCTGTAGTAATTATTGACCGCCTGTAACTGGGATCTGATTTCTTCGCGTGATTTAATCTGCGCGTCAATAGAGGTTTTATCGAGAATCGCTACGACTTGGCCTTTCTCTACTGCCTCACCTTCTGTCACTAATATTTGATCGACCACACCATTGACTGGAGCTTGCACTAACTGCACGACCCCTTCTGGCTCCAGCTTGCCCTGAGCGGTAATCGCCTCATCGACCTTGATCAAGAAAGCGGCCAATACAGAAGCTACGGTCACGCCCATAATGGTTATGGTGATCCACTTTGCCCATACGGGCGATTGCCTTAAAATAACCGGCTTATCAAAAGACTGAGGGACAGCTTGAGGCATTGGCTGGGGGCTAAAACCCATCATTGGGCCGCCTTGGCCGTTACCGTTGCCACCATGACCATGGCCGTTGCCACCATGGCCGTTGCCACCATTGCCGTTGCCACCATTGCCATTAACACCATTGCCGTTGCCATTACGGCTGGCGGGCTTGACTTGAAATTTACCAGAAGTGCTTGTCATTGTGTTTTATGCTCCCTTCTGCTCAGACAAGCAGAAATAGCGGCCTTTGAGGGCCATTAATTCGTCATGGGTACCTAGTTCTACAACCGATCCTTTATCCATCACTAAAATGCGGTCAGCATGACGAATCGTGCTGAGACGATGGGTGATGAAAAATACCGTGCGTCCATCAGCCCATTCCTGAAGATTGCGGCAGACCTGGGCTTCGGTGTCATAATCAAGGGCGCTAGTGGCCTCATCTAAAATCAGCAGTCGTGGATTTTGCAGGACGGTGCGGGCGATCGCAATCCGCTGCCGCTGACCGCCTGAGAGCGAAGAGCCCCGTTCCCCTACCCGAGAGTTATAACCACTCGGTAAGTCCATAATGAAGTCATGGGCATTGGCAATTTTAGCCGCCGTCACAATATCTTCTGTGCTGGCCTGAGGATTGGTCAGGGCAATGTTGTCTTGAATGCTGCCTTCAAACAGCAAACTGTCTTGAGGCACAATACCGACCTGCTGACGCAAAGAGTACAGCTCCACTTTACTAATGTCGTAATTGTCGATCAGGATTCTTCCCGACTCGGCTTGGTACAGCCTAGGCAAAAGCTTCATTAAGGTACTCTTACCCGAACCACTCTGACCAACAATGCCAATAAACTCACCAGCATAGAAATCTAGATTGACATTGACTAACTGCAAGGGGCCGGAAGGGGCAAACCGGAAAGAAAGATTTTCGTAAGTGACATTGCCGACAATTTCAGGCATGGGGATTTGGGCGCGATCTTCCTCTGCTTGCTCTTGAGGATGGTCAATAATGTCGCTCAAACGCTCCAAAGACAGCGCTGTCTCTTGAAAGTTTTGCCAAAGCTGAGTGAGGCGCAGTAACGGTTGGGTGACATATCCCGAGATAATGCGAAAGGCAATCAATCCGCCCAAGGTCAGCTTGCCATCTAGCACTAAGGCCGCGCCAAACCACAGCACCAGCAGGCCAGACATTTTGTTTAAAAACCCACTGGCTGAGCCAGCGGTCGTAGACGTCAGTACCGTTTTAAAGCCGTCGCTGACATAGCGGGCGTACTTTTCTTGCCATTTCCATCGGGTTTTAAGCTCCATGTTTTGCGCTTTTACCGTTTGAATCCCTGAAAGCGCCTCTACCAAAAAGGACTGAGTCTCAGCATTACGCTCAGCTTTGGCCCGTAGCTGGCGGCGCACAATCGGTGAGACAAAAAAGGTCAGTATCATAAACAATGGAATCGTGCACAGAGCCACAAAGGTGAGTTTAATGCTGTAAATGAACATCACCAGGATGTACACCACTGAGAACATCGCATCGAGCACGACGGTCAGCGCGGTACCGGTCAGGAACTGGCGAATATTCTCTAGCTCATTGACGCGGCTAGAGAGTTCACCCACCGGGCGACGATCAAAATAGCGCAGGGGTAGCCGTAGCAAGTGATCAATAATTTCGGCCCCGAGGGTCATGTCAATCCGATTGGTGGTATCGACAAACAAATAGGTGCGTAGGCTGGTCAAAATCGCTTCAAAAATGGCGACTATCACCAGGACAAAGCCGAGGGCATGTAGGGTATCTAGGCTGTTTTTTAAAATCACCTTATCGATGATCACCTGCACCATCAGCGGATTCACTAAGCCAAAGATTTGGACAAACAGTGAGGCCACCAGCACTGTGGTAAGCACCCCGCGATAGCGTTTTAAAGAGGGTGCAAACCAGCCTAGGCCAAATTTTTGCTGGGGGGTTTGTTCGGTGGTCTCCACCAGTAAAATTTCGCCTTCTTGGCCCCAAATTTCTTCAAAAGCCTGGGGAGAGTGGCGCACAATTTTATTGTCGGCAGGTACCCCTAGCACATATTCGGTGGCAGAGGTTTCGTAGACCACGGCAAAGCCTTCTCGCCATTGAATCAGCGCTAGTTTAGGCAGTCGGGCGATCGCACTAGCAGGGACCTTGGCTAACTGAGGCTTTAACCCGACCAAATCGGCTACTGCCCCACAAGCGGTTAAGGACAAATGGCCCAACCGCTCGCTTTGATTGGTCAGCACCCGCTGCACCACATCGCGCTTAAACGGCATCCCTAAGTGTTGGGCAATCATGGCAAAGCAGGCTAGAGCACTGCCGACTTCACCCTGGCCGCGCATCACAGGGTACTTAATCGCTTTTGCCTGTGCAGAACCCGCTTCTACAATGTTGGAGTATTCGTTAAGATCAGGGGCATAGGGCACTACAGCAGCGGTAGCATCACCTGGAACGCCAGCGCTATTGGCATTCTGACCATGGGCTTGGTCGGCTCGAACCATCGGAATAGTAATTGGAGTGGTAGCACTACCCGCTTGATCACTGAATCGACCGTTAATCGATGGATTGTTCATCGATGGCTCGCCTACTGGCCGGTTTCCTTGAGCATTCACGGTAGGGCCATTAAAAGCAGCTCCGTTTTGAATGGCGAGCTGGCGCATGTCAATGCCAACCAGGCGGGTTGTTTGCCCGCTGGTAAGACGGCCATCTAGCATTTCAAAGGTGAGCCAACTCCCGGCAGGGTGAGTTGCAATCGTCTGTGAGCTGACAAACCACAAGCGGTTAGGATCAGCGTTGGTGACTATGACCTGACCGCTGGGGGCCGTCGTTGCGATCGCACTTTCCGTCAGTCTCTGGGCCACACTGGCTAAATCATCGACATTGCGAGCTTGGGTCTTAAAGTACTGGCTAATCAAATCAAATACTTCAGCCAAGTAGCATTGACGAACAATGGCCTGAGCAAATGCGTCATGCTCAGCCATCAGTTTGTTTATGCTGGTTATCGGCAGGGCGATCGCTACAATTTCCGACGAGGCGATCGCACTTTCACAAGCAACACCTCGAGCTAGCCCCGCCAAACCCAAAACCGACTTCGGCTGCAATAGCGCCAGGGTCATCGGCATTTTCTGGTAAGGGTCGTACCCGAGTAATCGTCCCTTCCCTTCTAAAATCACCACCAGCTGATACGGCATCGACTCTTGCCGCAATATAGGCTGGCCAATACGATAACGCAGCATCTGGGCGCTACTTGCTAAAGACGCTAAGGCCGAAACCGGTAGCTGATCAAATGGGCCTATCGCGCCCAAGCTTTGTTCAATTGAGACTTTAGCGTAGGTCATAGAGCGTCAGAGAGTAGGCGCATAGCCATAAAATAACAGCCGTCGAGACAGCGTTTGTTAAGAAGTGGTTAGAAAAGCAAGGATACCTAGTCAGTAGATACCCGTGAAGTAGATGATCTGCAAGGAAAAAACCTGTCAGGCAATAATCAGGGAATAAATGCTATGACTCAGCGGTTGGCAGCAGTCGGCAATATCCCAGCTTCCAAATTATCCGCAGACGCGCCTGACATCAGTGATGTGTGTACGGATGTGTGTACGGATGTGTCCATCGATGCTTGCCCTGGCAATTGTTCAGACACCCCATCAGACACCTCATCAGACAACTCATGCGCCTGCACTTCTTCTAGCTGCTTTGCCAACCATGTTCGAAACTGCTCATCCAGCAGCCGCTGACGCATTCCCTCATCAAACTGGGCCGGTAAAAACTGTTCTAGCTTAGCAATCACCAGCCATTCACCAATTTGAGTCGGGGCCCAAAGCTGCCCTGGCTTACTCACCATCAGCATCCTGGCCAATATAGGATGGGGCACACTCAGCTCTACAGGGCCAACTAATCCCCCAGTTTTCGCTTCTTGGCCTTCCGTATATTGGGTAGCCAGCTTAGCAAAAGGCTCACCATCATCATGCAATCGAAAATAGATCTCTTGGGCTAAGCTGGCATCCTTAGTCCGAATGAGCGAATAGCGCACCCGATCTAGCTGGGCCTTACGCTGCAAAAAGTAAGACTCTACTTCAGAACCCCACGTTTTTGCTTGGAACTTAGCCAGCTTACATTCTCGAATAGCCTGAAAAGCCATTTGCGCTGGTGTTTGCTGCTGCTGTTTGCACCAAGCCTGCTGCTGCTCCTGGGAAAATAGTCCCCGCTTTGTGCAAAATTCTTGCAGTGCCGATGCCTCATCGCAGTCAATCTCTGCAATGAGGCTGTCAATGAGCACCTCCTGCGCCAGTTTTGGCATGAGTTGATGCTGTTTAAGTTTGGCGATCAGTGTCGGCGCATCGAGCACCGTCTGACCAATTTGAAGAACGCCTACCATATGCTTAAGATCTGCTCTGTGAAAAGAGTCTCTAGCTGCTTGAGTGTGACCAATTTGATAGCACTCAAATTAATTTCAACTCAGCGACCTAACTGTGAAAGTATACAGTTGCCCCCTAATTGATCAACTATAGTTACATATCAAATTTAAGATTCGAGTACACAAAGTTTTATTTGTACAGAAGCTTTACTAGATTCGTTAGTTGGGCCTAGCCCCCATCAAGACCTTAAGGGATAATGCCCAACAATCATCATTGATGATATTTTGAGCATCACTGATCCAACGGTAATCTCAGTGCTATACCTTCAGTCTTAATAGCTTGTCCTAATAGCTTGTCCTAATAGCTTCAGTATATCGATGGGCCCCCTAGACCTCATTACTTCAATCTAAGCCCTGTAGATCTACGGGGTAATTTATCAGACACAGGATAAACCTTATTTTACTGAGGGAAGAATGCCAATTTGCCCTTAATAATTAAAGATAACCAGCTCGGCCCAGTTGAATACAGTCGAGTCATCCATCATTTAGCTATCGTTAGTCAGCCTTAGTCAACCATTGTTCATTAGAGTTGTCAGTTAGAGTTGTCAATCAGAGTTGTCAATCAGAGTTGTTAACCAGAATTTAAGCTAACGAAAGCTGGCATTTTTTAAGCTTAAGAATTGTTTTGCTCAGACTTTTGCATGACTCAGCTTTTTCTTAAACTGTTGGTTCATCCGTCTTGTTGCATCGTATCCACGTTTCGTTTTTCCTCGTTCAGTCTTGTGATAAAGCGATTTTTCAATGGGCATATCGTTGGCTATGTAGCGGGTCACCCAAGCGCACCCCCCCTAAGCGCCGTAAGAGCACCCGCTATACTCTAAAGATTCGACGCACCCAAGTATCTGCACCGAACGAATTCGCCGAGAGCATCCATACCGCTACGGCCTCAGCAGACGCTTCTAAAATTGTTTACACCGTCCCTAGGGCAGAGGTCGTAGAGGCGCTAAACCAGGCTTTGTACCAGCCGCTCAAAGCAACGGCTAGTCAGGTTAAGAGCAACGCTAAACATCGCACAACTGAAGCGCATGATCGGCAAAATCACGCCAGCGATCATCCTGATATGATGACCTCGCTAGCAGATGTAGCCTATCTTTGTGAGCGTCAAGGCCGCCACCAAGAAGCAGAACGTCTTTATAAGCAGGTCTTATTGCTCAGACGGCGACAACTGAATGATGAGCCACATCTAGATGATCGTTATGTGGGGCTAGTCAATACTCTAGAAGATTTGGCCAAAGTGTACTATCACCAACAGCGCTATGGTGAAGCTCAGCTTTTGCTAGAAGAAGCTTGGACGCTAAGACAAAAGCACCTGCCTGCTTACCATAGTGATTGCTACAGTAATTACCACAGTGCTTACCATAATGAAGTGGGTGATACGCTGTATCGATTTGCAGATACCTACCGCCATCTGCAAATGTACGGCAAAGCTGAACCGCTGTTTCAGCAGGCGCTCTCTATTTATAGAGAACACTTAGGCCCGCAGCACCCCAAAACTGAATCAGTCTACAGTGACTTTATGCAAATGCTGGTGACTGCTATAGAAGCGGGTAAGTTCGACGAACTAAGCGCTGAGCTACCGCCGCTAGATCTAGACAACTTAAGTGCCCTCTATACTTGGGCAAAGCCTAGCTGGGAAAGAGCAAAGCCTACCCAGGTTACCTTTACTGAAACCCCTCAGCGCTATATTTAAGAGCTTTTGAGAGCGTTTTGAGAGAGCTTTTTGAGCGCTTAAGCATAGAAGGCTAACAGAGGGCTAAAAAAAAGGGCTGAAAAAGGGCTAAAGCTGATGGTCTATGAGCCCATCAATATCACTGGGCTGCACATGATAGTACTTAACGTTGGTGGGTAATAGGCGAATATTAGGGCCATGCTTGCAGCCTCCCAAGCAGCCTACTGAGGTGATTTTTAGGTGTTTGTGTTGCCCTGCCGCTGCCTCAAAGGCTTGCCAAAGTGCGTCACCGCCGCGTTTACAGCAGTTCTTTTTTTGGCAGAGCTGAACGGTAATAGGTGCCAACATATTAGGAATGCTGGCTTTAGGGGAGAGCGGAATGAATGCGATCGCCCACAGCCGTTGCTTTTTTGGTGCTGTCCAAATCCGAATATCTTCGCCTAGGACAAGCTCTTGCTGCGCGATCGCCCTCAAAGGCTTCGGCAAATGCACAATCTGCTGGCCTTGGGCAGTCTCAAGCTGCATACCCTTCAGCTTGCCTTTAGCTGATTCAATCGCCTGAAGATATTTTCCTTGTACAAATTTCATCCCCATAACATAGCCATTCTGCGAACACTACATTCACTGTCTATCGATAGATTTGGCAACCACTGAATCAACCACTGAATCGTGCCAAGAATGGCCTTCACTGTCAGCGAGTTCATATCAAGACTGCTAAATTAGGGTTACGCTGCTCACACACAACCTATGAAAGTTGCCTTAGTGCTTCTCATTAAAGGATATCGTCAAATCATTTCTCCCCTCTTTCCACCGGTTTGTCGATTCCAACCAACCTGCTCCTGCTACGCCATCGAGGCTATCGAACGCTTTGGCCCTTGGCAAGGAAGTTGGCTAGCAGTTCGCCGGATCACCCGCTGCCATCCGCTTCATCCCGGCGGCTATGACCCTGTACCTGAAAAGGCACCACCCCCCCCATCTAGTTAAATCTATCCATCTATTTCAATCTATTTCAATTTAATTCAATTTAATTCAATCTAATTGAAACCGCCTATCTTCACCTGTTGTTCCCATCTCTTAATCTTTCCACCTAACCCCTTTCCCTATGAAAAATCCTACGTCCTCGATACCAACGTATTGCTGCATGATCCCAGTGCACTACTACGGTTTGAGGATAACGATGTGGTATTGCCCATTACCGTGATTGAAGAACTAGATCGCTTCAAAAAACGGCCAGAAGAAACGGGACGAAATGCGCGGCAAACCTCTCGGATGTTAGATGGACTACGACAAAAAGGCAGTCTCATTGAAGGCATCGCATTAGAGAGTGGCGGATGTCTACGGGTAGCACTGTGCCACCGCGAAACCCTCAATAACCTACCGGCTGAACTCTACAGTGGTGGTGGCGGGGACGGTGGTGACAATGCCATCCTCGCGGTTGCTTTAGAAGTCAAGCAGCAGAGCGATTATCCGGTCGTGATGGTGAGTAAAGACACCAACATGCGCATTAAAGCCGATACTTTAGGCCTCACCGCTGAAGACTACGAAACAGACAAAATAGACATCGATGATCTTTACACAGGCATCGGTGAGCTACTCGTGAGCGCCGAGCAAATGAGCGACTTATTCCAGACTGGAGGTGTTTCTATGGATGCATTTCCCCAACTGGGCAAGTTTTCGCCCAATCAGGCGCTGACCCTGGTAGATGTCAACAATCCTAGCCACACTGCATTAGCCATTTTACGGGCCGATAGGCAACTCATCCCGCTCTCTAAAATTCCTTACCATGGAGTATCTCGCATTCATGCGCGTAACCGCGAGCAACGATTTGCCCTGGCCCTTTTGCTCAATGACGATATTCCGTTGGTCACTTTAGTCGGCAAAGCTGGTACCGGCAAAACATTGCTGGCGATCGCAGCCGGTCTCCAAAAAGTTGCTGAAGAAAAGCGCTATACCCGGCTCTTAATCTCTCGCCCAATCGTCCCGATGGGAAAAGATATTGGCTATCTACCTGGCGATATGTCTGAAAAGCTCACCCCTTGGATGCAGCCGTTGTATGACAACTTCGATCTTATTTTCAATACTCAAGACAGTACTGATAAACCCGAACACTGGCGACGGGGCCACGAAGAACTCATAACCCTAGGACTTTTGCAAATTGAAGCGCTCACCTACATTCGCGGGCGCACCATCCCCAAACAATTTTTCGTCATTGATGAAGCTCAAAATCTGACCCCGCATGAAGTCAAAACCATTCTGACTCGCGCTGGAGAAGGCACCAAAATCGTCCTCACTGGTGACACCGCTCAAATTGATAACCCCTATGTAGATGCTGCTAGCAATGGCTTGACCTATGTGATCGAGCGCTTCCGCAATGAACCCTTAGCAGGTCATGTCACCCTTTATCAAGGCGAGCGCTCTGATTTGGCCGCGCGTGCGGCCTCTTTGCTATAGGCCACAGTCTCAGTCAACAAAATTCTCAATAGGCCAAATTCGTAGCAGTCTTTGTTGTGATAGGGGGTTTGTTGTGATAGAGGGTTTGTTGTGATAGAGGGTTTGTTGTGATAGAGGGTTTGTTGTAATAGAGGGTTTGTTGTGATAGGGCATTTGTTTTGATGTAAGGACATCGAATCAAAACCAGTCTGTGAGTTGGGCACTATTGAAACTATATAGCGTGTGCCGGATGCATTCGCACATGCTACTCACTTGGCCCGTTGTCCTGCAAAGGTTTCACCAAAATATCTGCACTCTAGCCAAGTGAGAAACGCTATAGATACCCGCGTTTTTGATTCCCCTCTGCTGTGAAAGGCTGGTTATGAAGACTTCCATTCGTCATTCGATTGGCTCCAAACTGTTTCTATACGTTCTAAGTGGTGCTCTTGTTGGCCTAGGCACCATGTCTTATTTTTTTTATCGAACTTTAGAAAACCGAGCCACAGGAGCTATTCGAGATAGCCTCAATACTAAAGTGGTCGATATTGAAGGTAGCTTAAGAAATGTTCACCACTCGCTCAGTAGTTTGTCGGCAGCCGTCACCACACTGAACCGACAGGGTATCGAAGATGCCGAGATCTATAAAGAACTCGTCTTTGAAATGTTTAAAACGCGCACTCGATTGACCAATGCTTTAGGCTTTGGCCAAACTCCTTCAAGCGTTGTGCCTGACGTTGAGTGGTACTGGCCTTTTTTCTTTCTGGACCAAAAGCTGCCTGATCAAGTTGGCGAACTGCTGCCAGCGCCTTATTCAAACATCCGCTACGCCGATCTATATACCGACGATAATTACCCTGAACAGCACTACTACCAAAAAGTCGTAGAAGCCGGTAAAAATATTTGGCTAGAACCCTATCCCTGGTACGGACTCACCCTGACGACCTACACGGGGCCCATTTTTAATGATGATCACGAGATCATTGCGATCGCAGGGCTAGATATCAACGTCACGGCTATCAGTGAGCGCCTACGCAAACCCGTCATCAAAGAAGACGGATTCTTTACTATTCTCAGTTCCCAGGGAAATTTACTCGCCTATCCCCCCGATCCGACCAAAGCCAAAGAACTCGCCACCTACAAAGACATTCCAGAATTAGCCGCAGTCTGGGAAAAAATCAACCCAACAGGCAGCGGCCTCGTCAGACTCAACGGCAGCTATTGGGCCTATGAGCGAGTGGAAGGCACCGACTGGCTCATGCTAGCCTCTGTCCCTCAATCGGTGGTATTAACCCCTGTTCTGGCTATCACGCTCGGCGGCTCTTTAGGCGCTGGCGCAGTCTTAGCCCTCGTTGTTTCGATCTTCGTCAAACAACTCAACAGTCGCCTCAATCCTATTTTGCAAGAATGTCAAAAAATGGCTGAAGCAGACGATAAACGAACCGGGCGAACCGGTGAAAGTAGCTCAATATTGAACTTGAAAGGTAAAAACGAACTCGAAATCCTGGAAAAGTCATTCAACCAGATGACCACCCAGCTTAAAAACTCCTTTGAAGAACTAGAAATTCGAGTCGAAGAAAGAACCGTAGAAGTCACAAAAGCAATGGAAGCTGCTGAAGTGGCTAACCGTGCTAAGAGCGAATTTTTAGCCAACATGAGCCATGAACTACGCACTCCCCTCAACGGCATTTTAGGTTACGCCCAAATCCTTCAGCGATTTGAGAACTTGCCACCTGCTGCGCACAAAGGCATCGGCATCATCAATCAGTGTGGCTCTCACCTGTTGAATTTAATTAACGATATTCTTGATCTCTCTAAAATCGAAGCGCAAAAATGGAAATTCACCCCCGTGAATTTCATTTTCTTTCCTTTCTACACGGCGTCGGTGAAATGTGTCGGCTTCGAGCTGAGCAAAAAGGTGTAGAGTTTGAGTTTTTGCCTGATGCTGACTTGCCAGAAGGCATCATCGCCGACGAAAAACGTTTGCGCCAAGTCCTGCTTAACCTGCTCGGTAACGCCATCAAATTTACTGAACAGGGCAAAGTATCTTTGGTGGTCAAGTCGCAGCCATTGCCCGAGTCGGCCAAAACCCATACGAGCCCCCACCCATTGAGAAGATTTCGATTTCAGGTTACCGACACTGGCGTTGGCATGACATCAGATCAGGTAAAAACCGTCTTCAGTCCGTTTGAGCAAGCAGGAGATGTTAAAAAACAAAGCGAAGGAACGGGCTTAGGGCTATCGATCAGTCAAAAAATCGTGTCTTTAATGGGGGGTGAACTAGAAGCGATGAGTGAGCTCGCTCAGGGCAGTACCTTTTGGTTTGATGTGGATTTACCAGAAGGCCATAACTGGATAGAAGCGGCCCACCGACAGGCCCAAGGAAAAATTGTGGGCTACGAAGGATCGCCCAAGAAAATTTTGGTGGTAGACGATGGTTGGGAGAATCGCTCGATTCTAGTGCATCTACTAAATCCACTCGGATTTGAAGTAACCGAAGCGGAAAATGGCGAAGAAGGTCTGCTACGCGCAGCAGCAGTCCGGCCTGATTTAGTGATTACAGATTTGATGATGCCTGTAATGGACGGATTGGAGTTTATTGAGCGCTTGCGCAAACAACCTGAATTTTCTGATGTTGCTGTTTTGGTATCCTCTGCCAGTGTGTCTTTGGCGTCGCAATACCAAACCTCTCAAGCAGGCGGCGATGACTTTATTCCCAAGCCTGTGCAGGCAGATGAGCTATTTTCAGCCTTGAGAAAACATTTGGATCTCGTTTGGATCGTAGAACAAACAGAGGATGGCCAAACAGATATCACGCCAGCAGAAGATCAAATTGTGCCGCCACCAGCAGCAACGCTCATGCGATTTTCGGAGCTAGCAGCCAATGGAGATATTTTCGGTTTAGCGGATGAAGCGCGTCAGTTGGCTGATACAGAGCCTAGCCTAGGGCCTTTCTGCCGTAAGCTAGCTGATCTGGCTGATAATTTTGAAATTCCACCGATTCAGGATTTTATTCACCGATATTACGATAGCCATTTGTGATGAGGGCAGTCCCCTTTTGGCGATTTTAAGCCTTTGATTACCATATTCCCAATAGAAAATTTGATTTGGATTTTGAGA
This sequence comes from Phormidesmis sp. RL_2_1, assembly GCA_012033015.1. GTDB lineage: Bacteria > Cyanobacteriota > Cyanobacteriia > Phormidesmidales > Phormidesmidaceae > Phormidesmis. The sequence continues at coordinate 6,846 of JAAUPS010000052.1, read as the reverse complement.
TAATGACAGCCAGCGTGCAGCCTTCTGGTTTTATTTTAATTGTTGATGATACCCCTACCAACATTTCGGTACTGGCGCAAACGCTACGTCAAGCTGGATTGGCTATCCGTATCGCCAACGACGGTGTAGGTGCTCTAGAGCAAGTCAAGCGTGAGCAGCCTGCCCTGATCTTATTAGATGTGCAAATGCCTGTCATGGATGGCTTTGAGACTTGCCGACGACTCAAAGCTGACAATACGACCAGTCATATTCCGATTATTTTTATGACGGCACTTTCGGATAAGGCTAGCCGGGTCAAGGGCCTATCAATGGGTGCTGTAGACTATATTCCAAAGCCATTTGAACAAGATGAGGTGCTAGCACGGGTACAGGTGCATCTCCAGCTCAAGAATTTGACCGATCAATTAGAAGAACGCGTAGAAGAGCGAACGCGGGAGCTGCAAAATGCTCAGGTACAGTTGGTGCAGCAAGAGAAACTAGCCACCCTAGGACAGTTGATTGCAGGTGTTGCCCATGAAATTAATAATCCTATGGCCTGCATTGCCAACAATATCGAACCAGCCTATGAGTATATTCAAGATCTCTCTGAACTGATTGGGCTCTACCAAAAACATTACAGCGATCCAGCACCTGAAATCAGTGAGCTATTAGCCAATCGCGATATTAATTTTGCCCTTCAAGATTTACCCAGGCTCTTGGATTCTATGGATCTCAGTGCGCAGCGCATTCGCGATATCTCAGTTTCTCTGCGAAATTTCTCTCGGAGTGATACGAATACAAAGCAAGCAGTAGATATTCATGAGGGCTTAGACAGCACACTGGTGATTTTGGGTCATCGGATTAAATCTTCAGGTGAGCGCCCAGAAATTATGGTTGAAAAGCGCTATAGCAATTTGCCTGAGGTGGCATGTTTCCCTTCGGCGCTCAATCAGGTGTTTATGAATATTTTGGCCAATGCGCTGGATGCATTGGAAGCGGTGGAGGAGCCTATGATTTTAATTGAAACTAAGGTCGTAGGCGATAGTTCGGTTGATATTGAGATTGCAGATAATGGGCCAGGTCTGACAGCGCTGATTAAGCAGCGTTTGTTTGAGCCTTTATTCACCACTAAGCCCATCGGCAAAGGGACAGGGCTAGGTCTCTCGATTAGTCGTCAAATTATTGTTGAGCAGCATCAGGGACGCATTGAGTGTTTTTCTGCGCCCGGTGAGGGCTGTAAGTTTGTGATCTCTTTGCCTGTGGGCAATTCTGATGAACATAACAGCTATCAGCCTATCGCTGCGATCGCATAGAATAAGCTAAAGCCACAACACTGCTATTGCAGGATAGTATTGCTAGGTCGATAGTATTGCTAGGTAGCGATCGTTGAGAGGGCAGATATTGAAATGACTGTTGAGATAGCGTTGGTTTGCCACCTTCTGGTTTGATTCCCTCAGATTTTTCTTATAGCATTCGCTTGGCTCAAGCAACGGATGTCGCTTTTTTAGCTGACATAGAGCGGGCTGCTGCACAGCAGTTCATGCCTTATTTAGAGTGGCTAGAGATTCCAACACACCTGCTAGAGGGCTTGACTACACCGGGATTTTTGCTCAGGGCCCAAGCGGACGAACGCTTGTGGGTAGCAGTCATAGCCGATCAAGCTGTTGCAGCAGATAAAGTGATTGGTTTTCTCGTTGCCAAGTATTTAGCCGACAGCTTTTTTATTGTGGAGTTGGATGTGCATCCAGACTACGGTCGGCGGGGCGTAGGCTCAGCGCTGGTCAGGGCTTGTTGTCACAGTGCCTACAGGCGTGGCTTGGATAGGGTGCTGCTGACAACCTTTCGAAAAGTACCTTGGAATATTCCGTTTTATCAACGCTTAGGGTTTGAAGTATGGCCCAAATCGAGGTGGTCAGCAGAGATTAAAGCAATTGTGCAGCATGAGGCTCGCTATGGTTTTTCGCCGGATAAACGCGCTGTGATGGGTTGCTCTGTCGCATCGTTTGGGCCTGCGATATAGCTTGTGCCGGATGCATAACGCCGACGGCGAGGCTACGCCAACGGGTAACACGCACGTCGCTTGGCCCGTTGTCACGTCATGGTTTCACCAAAATATCTGTACTCTAGCCAAGTGAGAAGCGCTATAGATTCAAAGATGAGCCATGAGCAAGGATAATTTGAAAGGCGGGGTGAACGAGGGTGGCAATAGTGTGATCAATAGTGTGACCAATGGTAAACGTGATGGTGAACGCGATGGTGAACGCGATGGCAAGATCGATAGCGAGGCGGTCAAACGGCAGGCGATCGCACTCGGTTTCCATCAGGTCGGCATTGCCCCTATCGCGATGACCCTGTCAGCGGCGGAACAAAACGCTCAGGCAGCGCTACAGGCTTGGTTAGCCCAAGGGTTCCAAGCAGATATGGCTTGGATGAATAGTGATAAACGCCAGGATATTCGCCACGTTATGCCAGGTGCTAAGTCGATGATTTGTGTGGCGCTGAACTACTACACGCCCCAGCAGCGGCTAAAAGGCAGGCAGTATGCCAAAATCTCCCGCTATGGCTGGGGCCGCGACTATCACCGAATTTTGAGTCAAAAACTGAAACAGTTAGCTCACTGGCTGCGATCGCAGCCTTCCCCACCAGGCAACGAAGCCATAGAAGCTCGCCCATATGCCGATACCGGGCCTGTGCAGGACAAATTTTGGGCGCAGCAGGCAGGCATTGGCTGGATTGCCAAAAATGGCAACGTCATTACACGTCGCTATGGCTCCTGGGTGTTTTTAGGAGAAATCATTACAAACTTGGCATTGGCGGGCGATCAGCCTCATACCGCCCACTGTGGTAGCTGCTCTCGGTGTCTGGACGCTTGTCCTACAGCCGCAATTCGCGCCCCTGGCGTAGTTGATGCCAATCGCTGCATTGCCTATCACACCATTGAAAATCGGGCAGCGGTGTTGCCGGAAGCGATTGCCCAAAATCTGCAAAACTGGGTAGCAGGCTGTGACATTTGCCAAGATGTCTGCCCCTGGAATCAACGATTTGCCCAAGAGAGCGACATCGAAGCCTTTCAGCCTTATCCTGGCAATCTCAATCCCACCCTAACAGACCTCTGTGACATCACAGATGCAGCCTGGAATCAGCACTTCCCTGCCTCTGCCCTGCGGCGAATCAAGCCCTCCATGCTGCGGCGCAATGCTCGAGCAGCGCTAGCCGCCCATCGGCCTAGCCCTTCCCGACAACACCGTGAGCCACCCTCAAGCATCCCGTATGACAAGCATCCCGTATGACAAGCATCCCGTATGAAAGGTTAAATCGAAAACTTACATGACAGAAACGAATGAGCCAAATCATGAGCCAAATCATGAGCTAAATCATGAACGGGTAGAGAATTCAAAGGACGTTAGCCTAAAGAACACTATTCAGGAAACTGCCCTCAAGAACACTATCCAAGAAACTGTCCGCCCAAAGGGCTGGCAAAAGCTAGCCAGTGAAAATGCAAGGCTAGTTGCGATCGCCCTGGCCATTGCCTTTTTTGTCCGCTTTTTTATCGCCGAACCGCGCTTTATTCCCTCCCCTTCAATGGTGCCGACATTAGCAGTGGGCGATCGCCTCCTAGTCGAAAAAGTCTCCTATCATCTACACCTACCCCATCCCGGAGACATTGTCGTCTTCGAACCACCGCCACAACTACAGGAATACGGCTACTTAGCCAGCCAAGCCTTTATCAAACGCGTCATCGGCCTACCTGGGCAAACGGTACAAGTAACTCAAGGCAAAGTCTTAGTGGACGGCCAAGCACTCACAGAGCCTTATATTCTCGAAATGCCCGCCTACGAAATGCCGCCAGTACAGGTGCCTGCCAGTAGCCTCTTTATGATGGGCGATAACCGTAACGACAGTAATGACTCCCACGTATGGGGATTCTTACCATTAGACAACGTCATTGGTCGCGCCGCCTTTCGGTTCTGGCCGCTTGAAAAAATCGGCCGGATTGGCCATCACACCGATGACACTGCCTGAGCCAATGGCCACCACTGAAGATCTCTAAAACCAAATCTCTAAAACCAGATCTCTAAAACCAGATCTCTAAAACCAGATCTCTAAAACCAGATCTCTAAAACCGTAAATAATGCAGCAATTCGGTCGTCATCGCCGTCGTTAGTCTCAGCCTATTCTGCAAATCAACCAAATCTTTATAAGGGCCTGCCTGCCGGTAGTGAACAATCGCTCGTCCTAAAAAAACATCGACAACAGGAATCATCGCTAGCTCATCTGCACTAGCCCTATTGACGTCTATGACAACCGGCTGCAATCGTTCTTCTAGGCTGTAATAACAAAATTGCAACACAGCCTCCCATCGCTCAATCTGCTGTGCAGGCACACCCAAAGCTGCCGCAATATCCTCAATGCAGTTAAAAGAAAGGCCCGTTTGCGTGAGCTGATACAGCGTGCGGGCCTGATGAATAGAAAGACCAGGCAACCTCAGCCAATCATCGATAGCAGCAGTATTAACATCTATGCGCACACCCCAGCTTGCCGCTAATGCCAACTCTTCAAAAGATTGAAACCGATAGTAAGGCTCCTGCTGCAAAGCGCGGCGCAAAGGGTGAAGCTGCACATTAGCCAAAAAATTAGCTAGAAACCCCCCTGTCTTAGGATTCATTTTTGGGTTTGACATAGGCTGATCAAAAAGCAATTAGGGTAAAGCGATACGACTCAGAGCAATTATCAGAGCACCTAATCAACAGACCCCAAAAATCTATACAGATATTATCCATAAAGATATCTTTATGCGATCTTCTCAAGCAGCTTACGACGCTTCTGCTCAAATTCGTATTCAGTCATCAGGCCGTCTTGGCGTAGCTGATCGAGTTCTCTCAGCGCCGTGGCAACCTGAATCGCTGTGTGATCAGCAGGCATCACAACGGCAGAATCAGCACTATGTAAAGAAATCTTGGCTGCCGATAACATTGACCCTGCATTAGGAAAGCGATCGGCAAAGCTATCGTCACTTTGGCTGAGGTACCAAATACCTTCCAAACAGCAGGCAACTTGAGGTAACTTCGTAGGCGTGAGCACTAAATAAATGAGGCCCCATAGATACTGACCCATGTAAAACTTATGTAGCCAAGTCAAAGAAAAGGGTGTAAGCAACCCCCCTGCAAAGGCAAGGGCGATCGCAACTTTACGGGTATTAGCAGTATGGGTCATAACCAAGCTCGTTGCACTAGTCCTGATAAATGTTTTGTCTAGATATTCTAGATATTTTAGATACCTCTCTAACTAGCTAGCCCAATCCCTCAGGTACCAATTACTCAGACATTAGTTATCGCTATGGGATGGGCATTTTAGAGAGTAGTAATCTGGAATTTCTCTCAGTTTCTTATGAAGCTTCCGCCGTGAAACCTTCATAAACATTGACTATAAAGACTTATCCAGCACGCTGTTTGGGAAAAAAGCTGCCTCTTTGGCAACACTTTCCCAATATACGTAACCTGCGTAGGGCTGCTTTTTTTTTGCATGTCAAAAGCTGAACTCTTTCACGAATTGACCAATCTTATCGACATCGATCCCTTTGCACTGCTAGGGATTTCAGTCAGTGCTGACGAAAAGCGAATCGCCAAACGCTATCGACATATTGCGAAACAGCTACACCCCGATGCCCTCAACAGCAAGGCCAACGATCCATCAGCCGATGAAACGTTAGATCCACCGAGTGCCGCTCAGATAATTGCGCGTATTGTAAACCCGTCTTACCAAAAGCTCAAACATGAAAACGGGCGTCAAGAAATGCTCTCCACCCTGCGGTTTAGAGTCAGGCGATTAGTCAACACTGAAAAGCTAGTGCCCACCTTTCCTACTGCTCAGCAATTGGCAGAAACAGCCGAAGACAACGTCAACGTTTTTTACGAGCAGTGCCTAACACAGATAGCCCAAAGCCAGTTTCACTCACTTCATAATTTGCAGACCCATTCTTTAGAAATTGGCCAGCTCAACTTGATTTTCCTCCGTCGCAAAATGGAGAATCTAGTCATTCGACCCAAGCGCACTGGCCTCATCGTCAATCCAACGGCCCCTATAGCAGCAGGAAAAATCCTGTTTTCAGCTCCTCGCTCAGAGCAGCTATCCAACGGTGGCCTACCAACGATGTCTGCTACTAGCCAGACCGACGATGCCGTCTCGGCGATCAACTATGTCCAAAAACACAGCGACAGAGCTAAAACCTACCTTAGCCAGCAAAACTACGAAAAAGCGATTCAAGAACTACGCGAGGCGCTCAAACTTTCACCCCAAAGCCCAGAACTCCATTCCATGATTGGCCAAGCATATTACAAACAAAAGCTATCTGGTATGGCCAAAACCCACTTTCGTCAAGCCCTTAAGCTCAACCCTTCTCACCAAGTCGCCCAAAAATATAGCAAAATATTAGGCATCTTAGACGAAGAGCCATTGCCTTCATCCTCCAGCCAATCAACAGAAGAGACGCCCAAAAAACCTTGGCTTGGTAGGCTTTTAAACCGTTAGTTTGGCTAATTATCGTTACCTTGACTAACGCCTAAGTAGGGATATCTCACCTTGGCGAGCACCACCACACAGGCTTACGCTACAGCAGTAGATTAAAATACACACAGCCACACAGGCCCCATACTGAGGGCCGTCAGGCAATGTATCCCCGAAAGTGGTAACGATAGTCATGGGAATGTTTGATTCAGACCTCGTCCAGCAAGAAGCGATGCAGCTATTTCAGGACTATCAGTCGCTGATGAAGCTAGGCGGCAACTACGGCAAGTTCGATCAAAAAGGCAAAAAAATTTTCATTGAGCAGATGGAATCTGTCATGGAGCGCTATCAAATTTTTATGAA
>JAAUPS010000254.1 GCA_012033015.1 Phormidesmis sp. RL_2_1 | reverse complement strand
GTTTCATGCAGAATCTCCCCAGACTTTGTAAAAGCTAGCAGCAGCCAACGCCTCTCCGCTCTCAAACAGATGGATAGGGTGTGACAGTACAGCCAACGTCCACTCAATGTGACAAATTCCCAGCCATGTTTTATATTAAACAAGTGTGAGGAGCGAACCAGTAAAGGCACCGAGACGAAACACGGCCAGTCGTCGGTGCCTTTTCTGATCTTAAAAAGTATTTTTCAGCGTTTTTTCTCAGCGCCGTCTCAGCATTTTTTCTCAGCGCTGTCTCAGCACTTCGAAAGGTACCTTTGAAAAAGGTACTTGGCGCTTCAGAAGATGCAAGACCGAGGATTTGAGACCAGAAGATTTAAGGTCAGAAGATTTGAGGTCAGAAGATTTAAGGCCAGAAGATTTGAGACCAGAAGATTTGAGACCAGAAGATTTGCTCCTAGAAGATTTGACACCAATCGAATCTTGACAGGCTAATGCCCCTCTAGCGCTAAACCATCTCTGCCTCTTGAGCCTCTGTGGATAAATTGCGCTGGGTAACGGATGAGTTGCCCCCTTCGTGATAGCCTAAGCGCTATGAATGGAAGCGGATACCAGCGGCGATTGAGCTATCGCCTGTTGTTAATGATATTGTGGGCGACACTTTTGGTGTTTGCTGTTGAGCTAACTGCTGGATGGGTGAGCCAATCTTTGTCTTTGTTGGCAGAGTCGCTGCATACGCTGATAGATGTTTTTAGTACGCTGCTAGGTTTGATTGCTGTCGCCTCACCGCAACGAACACTGGGCAAGGAAATCTGGGGGCATGGTCGAGGTGAAGCCGCTGGTGCTTTAGGTTTATCCGCCGTCTTGGGCTTTGCAGGCATTTCTATTGTGATGCTTGCCTTTAACCAGTTTGAAACGGCGTGGCAAGTGACCCAGGGGGCCTTTCAAGTACAGGTGACCCGTCCGCTGGTGGTTTTACTCTGGGTGATGGTGAGTCTGATGCTGACAGCCGTGTTGGTGGCGGCCCGTCAAAGTCACGCTGTCAGCAGCTTGGCGCTTAAGCTAAATGTTCAGCATATTCTGGCTGATGCCTGGCTTTCGGTGTTGGTGCTGGTGGGGCTAGTTGCCGTTGCCCATGGCTATCGCTGGATTGACCCACTTTTATCGATAGTGCTGGTGGTACTGTCGTTTAGGAGCCTTTGGAAAATGCTCAATGGGCAATTGCCGATGCTGTTGAGGCCAACGGCGATCGCACCTGAAGCGATCGCCCAAATTGCTTGCCAAGTAGAAGGGGTCACGCGCTGCACCCGAATTTTGTCGCGCGGCATGGTGGGCCGTCAGGTATGGATTGAACTGCACCTGGCACTCCATCCAGAATTTATGATCATTGCCAATACGATTGGTGAGCGGGTCGAGCGCTCTCTCCGCGAACACTACGGGCCAGTCAGGGCTCAAATTTGGCTCGACGAGCAGCCACATTCAGAACCCATCGGCCCCAAATAGCGAATCAGATAGGGCGAAAACACCTCGTAAATCAGCGTCAGCGGCTTACCATGATGCCAAAATAAATAATGCCGCCCCCAAAAAGGCCCCTTCTGCGCAAAGGCATCCTCCAATGCTGGAGAATAGCCAAAATAGATACCCTGAATATCGCGGTACAGTTCAGTGCGGAGCTGCGCTAAGCTCGCCCAAATCGGCAAAGATCGATTTTTTAAATACTCATCCACATGGCTGGCTTCCCACCAAGACGTAGCATAGGCCAAGCGCTGCCCCGAAGCGGTACGTAGCCAAACCTGTCGCCTTAAGTGCGGCCCAGGCACTTGCTCGATTTGTAATGGGGCGGAGTCTCCCTCCTCTTCCACCAAAGACATATCAATCACATCGACTTCTGTCTGCTCACGGGTAAGCAACTGCAAATGGCGCGTCGGCGAACCATCTCCCAACATCAAAATTTGCCAGGCCGGAGAAAGCTGATCGTGGGGTAATCCCTGCGCAACCACGGCATGATCGCCTTGCCATATCGGTTGCAATGCGTGCCACGCAGCACTTTCAGAATGAACGCCTTGGGCGCGAGCAACCGCAGCGCGAGGAATAACCGAAGCAGATGACTGAGAAGATGAGGTCAAAACAGGTACAACAGATGTTTACAAAAGTTTACTTTCTTCTCTCATCATAACGAATAAGCCCTCTAAATAAACCATCAGCAGCCATTAAACCCAAGCCATTAAACCCAAGCCATTAAACCCAAGCCATTAAACAGCCCCCCTACAGCAGTGCAACATTGGCGAGCGGTAGGAGGGCTATTTTAAAGTCTGCAAAACATGCGGATGGCGAGACTCGAACTCGCAAGGCGTGAGCCACACGCCCCTCAAGCGTGCGTGTCTACCAATTCCACCACATCCGCGAAGTGGCAGTGACTTTTAAACATACGGTATAACGAGACCTTTGTGACGACTTTCTTGAGATGGCCTGCAAATGCCCCGAAGAACAAAGGTTCAGTGATGGGGTCGATGGCCCTGCGTGATACGATCATCTTCTTAACGAATCAGCGAAAAATTACTGGCTGCCAGATGAGTTTTTCTAAAATTTTAATTGCCAACCGTGGTGAAATTGCCCTCAGAATTTTACGCTCCTGTGAAGAAATGGGCATTGCTACCGTAGCTGTACATTCCACGGTAGATCGCCATGCGCTGCATGTAGAGTTGGCCGACGAAGCAGTGTGCATTGGCGAAGCCCCGAGCAATAAAAGCTACCTCAACATTCCAAATATCATTGCAGCAGCGCTCACTAGGGGGGCTACTGCTATCCATCCCGGCTATGGTTTTTTGGCTGAAAATGCCCGCTTTGCAGAAATTTGCGCTGATCACAACTTGACTTTTATCGGCCCTACGCCCGAGGCCATGCGGGCAATGGGAGATAAATCCACCGCTAAAGCTACGATGCAATCGGTGAAGGTTCCTACTGTGCCCGGTAGTGATGGGTTGCTCGGTAGCCCAGAGGAAGCCGCAACACTTGCTCATAAGATCGGCTATCCCGTCATTATTAAGGCAACAGCAGGGGGCGGGGGGCGCGGAATGCGGCTGGTGAGGGAGGCCGACGAGCTTACCAAAATGTTTATGGCCGCTCAAGGGGAAGCCGAAGCTGCTTTTGGTAAGTCCAGGGGTTTATTTAGAAAAATTTAGTGGAAAACCCGCGCCATATCGAGTTTCAAATTTTAGCGGATAGCCATGGCAATGTTGTGCATTTGGGCGAGCGTGACTGCTCCATTCAAAGGCGGCATCAAAAGCTTCTAGAAGAAGCCCCTAGCCCCTTGTTAGATGCAAAGCTACGCCAGGAGATGGGTGATGCAGCGGTCAGAGCAGCACAGTCTATCAACTATGTTGGGGCCGGTACGGTAGAGTTCCTCGTCGATCATACGGGCCGCTTTTACTTTATGGAGATGAATACCCGCATTCAAGTGGAGCATCCGGTGACGGAGATGGTGACGGGGATTGATTTAATTGCTGAGCAAATTCGAGCGGCCCAGGGCGATCGCCTCTCGTTTACACAAGCAGACGTTCAACTGCGCGGCCACGCCATAGAATGCCGCATTAATGCAGAAGATCCTGAGCACAACTTCCGCCCAAATCCAGGGCGGATCAGTGGTTACCTAGCACCGGGCGGCTTAGGTGTACGGATGGATTCCCATGTCTATACCGACTACGAAATTCCCCCTTACTACGATTCATTGATTGGCAAGCTGATTGTGTGGGGGCCTAATCGCGCCACAGCTATTCGGCGAATGAAAAGGGCTTTACGTGAATGTGCGATTACCGGGTTGCCAACAACGATCGGATTTCATCAGCGCGTGCTCGAAAATCCAATGTTTTTGAAAGGGGAGGTTTATACGAACTTTGTGACAACCATGATGGAAGCCTAGCTCATGCCACTGCTATGGCAACCCAGTTGGAAGCGTGATGGAAGCGTTTCAATCTGGCTGGGAATAAATCTTGTGGGGAATGATTTATGCGGCTTACTGGGCTATTCGCTTAAGCTGCAATTTCGTCTTCAGAAAATGTCACTCTATGCGTTTCTATCAGCCCTGCCCCTTCTACTCTGCCCGCTAGTGTGACTAAACGGTTGAGCACATCGCGGGAAGCCACAGTACCGGTCAAGATGACGACACAGCCACGCTGACGAACTTTGAGCCGGGCAGCGCCATCACCGACGACTTGCTGGAAATGATGGGCGACTCGATGAGCTAGCCCATAGTAGTCGTACTCCCCTTGAATACCAATACGTTCAGGGGGACTGTTGGGAAAAATATTGAAAGGCACTGCCGAGTTACCCGTTGGCAGCAATTGATTTTTGGTTAGTATCGATGCTTCTAAAGATTCTCCTAACACACCCACGGATTTAACCTCCCAAATCGAGCCTTGATTCTTTCAGCTATTTCAGCCTTATTACCCAAGCTTTATTGCTTCAGCTTGATTTACTTCAGCCTGATCATTTCAGCTTGATCATTTCAGCCTGATCGCTTTAGCTAGAGCACCTCAGCCTGCTCGCTTTAGCCTGAATGAGCATTTTGCTTTAGCCTGAATGAGCATTGTCTTAATAACGTTGCTTCACGTTGCTTTAAGAGTTGTCAACAAAGTGTAAGAACAAAACAGGGGTATTTGCGTATATTCAGATACTTTGTATGATTTATTTTCCAAACTTGCCGTATTTTTGCTTGGATTAGGCATCGTTTTGGATAAGTTTATCGGCTGTTCATGAAAATAATGTAAAGCTTAGGTATTGAATCACTATTTTTGTAACAGGGCAACCGCATAAGCTGCAATTCCCTCTTCGCGGCCAAGAGGGCCTAGTTTTTCGTGGGTTGTCGCTTTGATGCCAATTTGCTCAGGTGCGATGGTGAGCGTGGTTGCTAGGCGATCGCGCATAGCAGAGATGTGTGGCTTTAACTTGGGTCTCTCCGCAATCACAACGCTGTCGATATTACTGATGTGCCAGCCGCGATCGCGCACGAGTTGGTGTACCTGCTTGAGCAATACTTGACTATCGGCCCCGGCCCATTGGGGATCGCTAGGTGGAAAATAGCCGCCAATGTCGCCTAGGCTCAGAGCCCCGAGCAAGGCATCCATAATGGCATGGGTCAGGGCATCGGCATCGCTGTGACCCAAAAGCCCATGGGTATGAGGAATATCGACCCCTCCGAGGATGAGTTTGCGATCGGTGGTGAGGCGGTGAATGTCGTAGCCGTTGCCAATGCGAATGTTCATTTAAAGGTTCATTTAGGGGTCTAAAGGGCTATGGGAGGAGGGATGGGGAAGGCTCTGTGGAGCGCTGTGGGGAGAGGGCCTATGCTGAGAAGGGCCGGTTTTAGCGCGCGCTTGCCAGCGTTCAAACAAATCAGGGCGGCGGCTTTGGGTGCGCTCGATTTGTTGCTGATGTCGCCATTGGGCGATCGCGCCATGATCGCCTGAGCGCAAAACCTCTGGTACGGCCCAATCACGAAACTGGGTTGGGCGCGTGTACTGAGGATAATCTAACAAATCGGTTTCAAAGCTTTCGTACTTCAGCGAGTCTGCTTTGCCGACGGTCCCAGGGCGCAGTCGGATGACCCCATTAATTAGCGCCAATGCAGGAATTTCACCACCGGTGAGAACGAAATCACCCAAGGAAACTTCTCGGGTGACCACATTTAAAACCCGTTCATCGACACCTTCATAATGGCCACAAATCAGCACAAGCTGATCGTACTGAGTAGCCAACTCTTTGAACAACGGCTGATCCATGGTTTGCCCCTGGGGGGTGAGCAAAACCACCTCTCGCCTAGGCAACTGCGGTAGTGATTCAATCGCAGCAAAAATGGGTTCTGGTTTCATCACCATGCCCACGCCACCGCCATAGGGAATATCGTCCACCTTATGGTGCTTATCCGTTGTAAAGTCGCGAGGATTGGTGAGATGTACAGATGCGATTTGTCGCTTTAAAGCACGGCCCGTAAGGCTAGCAGCCAAGGGCGAGGTAAAAAAATCGGGAAAAAGGGTAACGACATCGAATCGAAGGGGGTTATCAACGTCGAGCCGACGGTGCGCAGCAGTATCGAGCCGACGGTGAGCGTGAGCTGAATCCATGGTGGAGCGTATTAGGCCAGAGTGCCTTCAGGATAATACACCTCTTGCGACCAGCGTTCCTGCTTGACTAGCTATCCGGCTCTGCAGGTAAAGCGAGGATTAAATTAGAGAGCTCTGCTTGCATGGTTTTATGTTCCATCGCTTGCGCCAAACTCAGTGCCCGCCGAAAGGCATCTCTGGCGGCGGCGAACTCGCCATTATCTTGGTAAATTGTGCCGAGGGTTTTAAGCGTCATCAAACGCTGCCAATCATCGCCAGTGCTCAGGGTAAGGGCAATCCGCTCATTGAGATAACGGGTCAGTTCGCTGGGTTCGTGGCGCTGGCGATAAATTGCAATCAGCCCATCAATAGCCCGCAGTTGAATGTAAGGCTGATCGATATTGCGGGCACGAGAAAGGGCCAAACGATAGGCCCCGATGGCTTCTCGGGTATGCCCCATTTGCCAATAAACATCTCCCAAATTGTTATCAGTATTGGCCTGACCTACGTAGTCACGGGCGCGAGCGCGGTAGTTGGCGGCGACTTCGTAGTACTTGCGAGCATCATTAAAATGGCCTTGGGCGGCGGCGACCAGTCCTAAGTTGCTGAGCGATAGGCCAATGCCAGCTTGGCTTTGAACATCTTGAGCGATGGTGAGCCCTTCAGAAAAAGCCTCCCAAGCTGTGTCTAAATCGCCCGATTGGAGGCTGAGGGTGCCCAGGTTATTGAGCGCCAATATTTGATCGCTGAAGCTGTAATTGCTACGGGCGATCGCTAACTGTTGACGCACCAAGCTTTCAGCGGCGTCATATTGACCCAAGCTACTGTGCACCTTAACAAGCTGCTCGTAAGCTTCACCCATGCCTACAAAGTCACCGAGGTAATGGTAGGCATTGACAGCCGCATCGAGCGCCGTAATCGCAGCGGCATGATTACCCGCAGCAAGCTGCTCTTGTCCTAAGAGTAAAAATTGATCGGCAACGTCGCGCTGGCTGCGGATATCCTCCTGCTGAGGGGTGTGAAGCTGCTCGGTCAGGCTACGAGAGGCGTAGGCAGGCTCCTTTGCCGCGAAAGTCAGACCTAACGCGATCGCAGGTGTGATGGCTAGAGCCATTCTCAACGTTATGCTCAGCGCCATCTTCGATGTCCTGCTTGATGTCCTGCTTGATGTC
>JAAUPS010000051.1 GCA_012033015.1 Phormidesmis sp. RL_2_1 | reverse complement strand
TTTCCGCCAAGGCTTGACGAGCAATTTCATCTTCAATTTGGCTGACCTGCTGCTCGGCAGCTTGCAAGCTGACTGCTGCGACGTCATTGGGCTGTTCGGGGAGGGTGATGGAGCGCTTGCGTTTGGGCCGCAAAAACAGCCAGCCATAATAGAACAAGATGCCTAAAGCTGCCAATAAAGCGAGGATGACCAGCAGCAGAATAAGCTGAGCTAACAGGGGGGATAGGGTTGCGATCGCACTATAGAGCTGCCCTAACGAACTCACGATGCTCAGCAGCAAAATCAGTCCAATCAAGACACTCACAGCAGCTAGCAATACATAGGGCCGACGCATAGTTCCTAGCGGGCTGCTGCCCGAGCACTTCAGTCAAATTTCCGTTGCCATGGCTTTGTCTACTGCCTAAACTATAGCTTCTGTCGAGTGAGTTAGGACAATCGTGATTCTCCTCGGAGAGGCTACGCCAACGCTAGAAACCTTGACGAGCAGCCGCTACCCCATGTGGCAAAGTCAGAATGCATCCTTACTTTGCTATATGCCAATAGCTAGGCTCCATCAATGCGGTGCATGTCCAGCTTGTGATAGACGCCATATCTCGATTATACAGAGCCCTTTAGCTGCCGCGATAGGTACTGTAAGACCAAGGCGAACACAGCAGAGGGACATGGTAATGGATCGCCGCATCAGCGATGCCAAAACGCAGCGGTACGACATCTAAAAAAGGTGGATTCGGCAAGTCTGATATGCGGCTAGCAAAGTAGGTGCCAACAGCAAAATGAAGTTCGTAAATACCCGGCGTGAAGGCTGAATCGGTGAGCAGAGGAGTCTCTGTGCGTCCATCTGCGTTAGTGACAAGAGTTTTGAGGAGGGTTTTGGCTGATAAAGGTTGTTCTTGTTCAAGGATGGTTTGTATTTGCCATAGCTCAATGGTAAGCCCAGCAGCAGGGCAGCCGTTGGCCGTGTCTAACACATGGGTGGTGAGTTTTCCGGACATGCCGTGTTCCTATAACGAGACTGAAAATAGCAAGGACTCGGGTGATAAAAATCTCAGGCCAGTGGGCCTTACAAGATCTTTAAGCCACTGGGCCTTGCAGTTTTTTTAGGCGAGGGGGCCTTGCAGGATAATGTTGGAAATGGCATTCATGATATTATCGCCTTTTTCTTTGGCTAAGTTTTGGTACCACTCTTCGGTAAGGTCGGGGTCTTTGCCGTGGATCATATCGGCCCGTTTGCGGGCTTTAAGAATGAGGTTTGCGGTGCGATCGCGCCTAGCATTTTCATATCGTTTGAGCGCATCTGCCACACTCAAATTCGTGGTCAACAGCATATTACTGAGCACCCAAGCATCTTCAACCGCCTGACATCCCCCTTGCCCCAAATCCGGCGCGGTGCTGTGTCCCGCATCGCCTAGCAGGGCCACCCGGCCTTTGACAAAAGCTGACAAAGGTTCAATATCGTGAATTTTGACCCGGTTAGTCGTCAGTGGATCGAGCTCGGCAATGAGCTTTTGCACCGGACTGGCCCAGCCTGCAAAATGTTGAGCCAACTCGGCTCTCATATCTGCTTGGGGCTCAGCGTCATAAGGCAGCGGCACATCAAAGAAAAAGTAAAAGCGATCGCGCCTACGGGCATCAGCGAGGCACGTTGGGCATCGCCGACATAAATCACCCAGCTTTCTTGATCGGCGAGTTCGGCGTTGGCTGCGACCAATCCATTCCAATTCACATAGCCCGCATACCGCCGCTGAGTTGTTTTATCTAAGACATGCTCACGAATGATTGAGTGGGTACCATCTGCACCGACGACCACATCGCCTGTAGCCCTATGACCATTTTCAAAAATAGCTGTGGCCGTATCAGCGGTTTGCTCGACTGCTATGCACTTGGCGTTGAGCTGCACCTTCTCTGGCCCCAAAGCGGTGAGCAACATCTGTTGTAAATCAGTACGTGCGACCGGATAAGGATTTTGGCCGACAGCTTCAACCAAAGGGTCTAAGCTGAAATCTGTCAGGAGATTGCCGGATTTGTGAATATAGGTCATACGCTTCATTGGGCCGCCAATTTGGGCCATTTGTTGACCTAAGCCTAAGCGGTTCATCACCTTGACGCCGTTAGACCATAGGGATATTCCAGCCCCGGCGGGTCTGAGCGCTGTGACACGATCGTAAATTTCTATCTGGTATCCGGCTTTTTCCATAGCAATAGCTGTGGTGAGCCCACCCATGCCTGCACCGACAACAATTACTTTTAAGTTATCCATGATTTCTGTTGCCTTTTGCTTCTAATCGTGAGTTTAGCAAGTTTGCCTTAGAATGTTTACCTGAAGCAGGTTGGTCTGAGACTGTTTATTTGGGACTGTTTATTTGGGACTGTTTATTTGGGACTGTTTATTTGCTAAGTCTTTTTTGTCAGATGCTTGCTTACCATCTGATGCTAGTCATATCATCCTACTTTCTCACAGCAGCGCAAAATGAAAGACTCGTCACAAAATGGCATTAAACTCTCACAGCTCAAAATTGTTGTGGCTGTTGCTGAACGGCAAAACTTTGGTGAGGCGGCGCTGGATTTGGGCATTTCTCAATCGGCAGTCAGTCATGCGATCGCAGCTTTAGAAGACTATTTAGGCGTAGTGCTATTTTCTAGGGGCCGCCATGGTGCCCGAGTCACACCCATGGGGGCAAACATCTTGCCGTATGCTCGTACCATTGTCGATAGCACTGCTGCCATTTTAAAGGAAGCAGCGTTGGCCAAGGGCCTAGATAGTGGCAAGGTGCGGATAGCCACTTTTCGCAGCATGGCCACCCATGTTTTACCTGAGAGCATCAAACAGCTCCATCAACGTCTTCCTAGCATCACCATCAATTTAGCGGAATATGACAACGATCATCAGGTCACGCAAGCGCTCAAAGAAGGTCGCGCTGATGTAGGTGTTATCACCCTCCCAGCCGATAAAGGCATTACCGCCTGGGAATTGCTAAAAGATGAATTTATCGTACTATTGCCGCCTGAAACTCAGATTAAGGGCAACCAACTCACTTGGGAAGAACTCGCTCAACAGCCGTTGCTCATGCCACCAACCGACTACATCATGATGCGCCCAGTCTACGACCACATCAACGGGCTAGGCTATCGACTCAATGTGGTTAATGAAATAGAAACCGACGCGGCAACGGTGAGCTTAGTGGCCCAAGGCTTAGGCGGCACAATTTTGCCCCGCTTGGCTGCCGAGCCAATTCCCAAAACTATTCAAATCTATGCTCTGCCCGTACCGCTAGAGCGGCCCATCGGGGTGGCGATTTTGACCGAAGCCCTACAGCCGCCAGCCGTCTATGCCCTGATAGATGCGTTGAAAGCAAGCCGTCAATCAATCTAGCCCTCTAGAATGCTTGGGCAGGTTGGGCATGAACTCTATTGGCATGAACTCTATTGGCATGAACTCTATTGGCATGAACTCTATTGGCATGAACTCTATTGACATGAACTCTATTGAGTTGTCTGTGAGTTGTCTTGTCGTGACTAGTTGTACAGCGACTTGGCGGCCGACATGGCCAACAGTTGCGGTGCACTCCAACCCGCGCTGCGTGCTGCGCGCTTGTAATCAGCGCGCAGCACGCCACTACCGTAGGTTTCCTCTAGGGTGATACCGAGATTGAGGCGCTGCGCGAGCTGCGACAATGTCTGGCGAGAGGTGTTGCTAGCTGTAGGTTTCATGGGGTTTACTTTCCTGATAAAAAGATTGTTTTGAACATCTCTATCCTAGAGAAAAGTAACGGATGATACCAAAAATAGGTCGCATCTTATTGCATGAGTAGCTCGAATGTAAGCGACGAGTAAACCGCCTGCCAAACGCTGAGGATAAGGCATTGATAATGGGGCGACGGGTTATTCCCGTGCACCAGGGAGCAGAATATTCAGTAAGAGTGCGGTGATTCCACCTGTGCTGATGCCTGAAGAAAAAATGTTTTTTACCAAGGCGGGCAACTGCTCCAAAATATCTGGCACAACGCTGACGCCCAACCCTAAGCCTAAAGAGGTCGCAAGGATAATAGAGGCTCGCTTATCCAAGTTGACCGTAGAAAGAATTTTGACCCCGGCTACGGCAACAGAACCAAACATTATGATGGTGGCACCACCTAAAACCGGTTGGGGAATGGTCTGAAAGATGCCCGCAATGACCGGAATTAGACCTAAAACTACGAACACACCTGCGATATAGTAGCCTACGTAACGGCTGCCAATGCCTGTTAGCTGAATTACCCCGTTGTTTTGGCTGAAGGTGGTGTTGGGAAAGGTGTTGAAAATAGCGGCGATGCCAGAGTTGATCCCATCGCCTAAAATGCCACCCTTAATACGCTTAAAGTAGGTGGGGCCGGTAATGGGCTGGCCAGTCAACAGCGATGTCGCGGTCAGATCGCCAGTAGACTCAATTGTGGTGATCACATACAAAAATGCAAATGGGATAAAGGCAGCAAGATTAAAACCAAAGCCGTATTTGAAGGGGATAGGAACGGTAAACGGCGCCAAATTACTCAGGTTGCTAAAGTTGACAAGTCCCATCGGAATAGAAATTAGATAGCCTACAATCAGTGCGATCGCCACTGAAGCCATTCGTAAAAAGCTGCTGCGAACATTGTTGAGAACAACAATAATCGCTAACACCAGCATAGAGACAAACAAATATTGAGGACTGCCAAAGCTTCCATCCTCACGGGCGGCAAACCCTCCGCCCATGCTAGTAAGCCCTACATTTACAAGCGTTAGGCCAATCAGGGTAACCACAATACCAGTTACCAAGGGCGTGATAATTTTGCTAGCAAACTCAATGAATCGGCTGAGAATTATCTCAATGACTGAGCCGATGAGGCAAAGTCCAAAAATCGTGCCCAGTGCCTGTTGAGGGGTGCCACCTGCACCCGTGATGGCCAAACCTGCGGCGATAATAGGGCCGATAAAAGCAAAGCTCGTGCCTTGGATGCTGAGTAAGCCAGATCCTACTGGCCCAATGGTTTTCGCTTGAATAAAGGTTGCAATACCTGAGACAAATAAAGACATACTCACCAAGTAAGCACCGTCGGCAGGCTCTAATCCCAGAGCCCCGGAAATAATCAAAGCAGGGGTGATAATCCCAACAAAACAAGCAAAAACATGCTGAATGGCTGCAAAAATCGATTCCCGAACAGGTGGACGATCTTCCAATCCGTAGATCATGTCAGAAACAACAGCCGTTTCAGACAGGGCTACCTCCGGCGTGGTTGGTTCATTCGTTATTAAGTTAGGGTTGCTCATAAGTCTGGCGTTTCCAAAACGTAAACAGAATTAACAGGGTGATGCCACATTAGAAAGCAACCAACAAGCAATAATCCAGAAATAATCCAGGTGTTTATTAGGTATTTATTGGTGCTCCAACGTTCTATGACAGCGCAAGTGTTGTTTGACGTTATGACAAACAACTAGCAGGCACAGCACCATAACAACTTCGTAACAGTTTCGTGACAGTTTCGTGACAACTCAAGTTTCTAAGGTTGCAGCATTGTATACAAACTAATGCGAAGCCAAGAGTGAAAAGGTGTTTAACGCTACATATTACAAAATATGTGACAAACCACATGGTTAAGGTTTGAATGGCCAAGATTTGGATGGCTAAGATTTGGATGGCTAAGATTTGGATGGCTAAGATTTGGATGGCTAAGATTTGGATGACTAAGATTTGGAGCGTTGAACACCTGTGCCCTCTGAACACCTGTGCTCTCTGAACATCTTGCGATCTCTGAACACCTTGCGATCCCTATTATCGGCTAAAGACTAAGGGGTTTGCGCGAAAATAACATCCTAGGCTTGAGCAAGGGGCAAGAGTGGCAGCTTATGAGATTGCAAGCCCCTAGATCTATTAGCACTAAAGCCTAAATCAGCGTAATCTTGTGTAAGGATGCGTCCGATTCTAACCCCTGAAGCTCTTGAATAACGCGCATTTTGCTTGCCACTAAGTGCTCGCGTACGGCTTTGGCGGCAACCTGGGGATCGCGCTGCATAATTGCCGTTACAATTCGCTCGTGCTCGGCCCAAATCTCTAGAACATCGGGGTTGCGGTAGGTTGTCGTCAGGCGCAGCAAGGTCATCTTGCTAAAGATTTGCTCCAGTAGCTCAGCTAACCAAGGATTACCAGAGCTGTCGGCGAGCAGGCGGTGAAAACTCTGATCAATCTGTAGACGATTTTCGAGTTCATCTGCGTGCTCTAGTTGCTCTAGTTGCTCTGCGATCGCCTCAGCAGGCTCCGCCAGATTAGCCTGTGCCAAACAGTCCTGTAAATCTTCAATTTGCTGCGGCGTTGCATTTTCACAGGCCCCTGCTGCTGCCACTTGCTCCAAGCCAATCCGACAGTCATAAAGATGGATGGCATCGGCAATGGTAATAATCTTGACGCGCAATCCTCCCCGCTGATCTGATTCAATTAAGCCTTCCTGCTGCAACTGACGAATAGCTTCTCGAATCGGTGTTCGGCTCACCTTAAAGCGATTTGCCAAGGTTTGCTCGATCAGGCTTTCTCCAGGGCTTAAGTTGCCAGATAAAATGGCTTGGCGTAAAGCTAAACATGTTTTGCTAAAAAGCTTACCCATCAAAATGCTTGGTAAAGTTGCTGAGGTGTCATTATCTACGCATAACATTTTAATCTAGGGCGCGCGGTCTGGTGATGCAACCTTTGACGTATACCTGAATAGGTCAAAAACTTTATACAAAGTATTTTTAGAGGTTTTCTTTGCCTTTAAAACCATACTTTGATTTGTAAAACTGGGCTTGATCTGACAGATGAGTTTTTGGGGTATGCGCTGACGGTTGAATGAACGGCCGTTAAAAAAATGACTGTAAAAAAATGACTGTAAAAAAATGACTGTAAAAAAATGACTGTAAAAAAAATGGCTGTTAAAAATAAACCAATCGGAATGGCTGAGTGAGTTTTCCTAACGCTGAGAAAGAGAGTATGGACACTAGGATTCCTGAGAGCCAAGCATTTTATAGCAGCCTAGTGGTCGAGCATATTGTTGCCAAAAAACAATGTGCCGATTTTGAGCTTTGGCAAGATACTTTGTTGCAAGCTGCGAAGCGCCAATCCGGATTTATCCGGTTTGACTGTCCTCCTCCCTTGCCCTGCGCAGATGATGTTACCAAGTGGTACACCATTGTTCACTTCGATTCCCCAGAGAATTTAGATGGCTGGGTGGCTTCCAAGGTGCGGCAGCAAATTTTAGAAAGGGGACAAAAGATTTTTAGAGCCTATCGGTTTAAATCGTTTACAACAGGTTTGGAAGGATGGTTCTCACGGCGATGGACGAATGGAGAACAAAGCAGGCTAGGCCCACCTGCTTGGAAGCAAATTCTGTCGGTTGTGTTTGGCCTGTATCCGATTGTGATGGTGAGGCTTAAGCTGTTCCCAGAGGCTGGCATGATCGGTGAGTGGTCGCCTGCTGGGGCCATGTTGCTGGCGACATGGGTCACTTCTGCGATTTTGGCAATAGGGGTGATGCCATTGGTGACTCGGCTGATGGGCTTTTGGCTTTACCCGGCATATCGTCAGGCAAAAGGGAAAACAGATATTTTGGGTGCTGCCATTCTAGGGCTGGGGCTAATTTTTATGGCGGTTATATTTGATAGACTTTGAAGATTCCGTATGAGTATGGTTTTCAGAGGGCTCTTTTGGAGAAAAACAACTTGCCAAATAACTTGCCAAATAACTTGCCAAATAACTTGCCAAATAACTTGCCGGAACAGCTCCTCGAACAGGCGATCGCATCTGGCGCTCAAGTGGCTGAAGTGTATGAGTCGAGAACGTTTTCTCGGCCGGTATTGTTTGAAGGTAATCGGCTAAAGCAGATAGAAACGACTCAGTCTGAGGGGATTGCTCTGAGGCTATGGCGGGATGGGAGGCCAGGTTTGGTGGTGGGGTATGGCCCGATTGCAGCCGAAGTCTTGGTCGAAAAAGCGTTGGCTGTCAGCACGCTAAACCCGCCTGAGATGCCGAATTTGACTACGGCGAGCCCAAATGGCGGCCTGCCTGCTGGCCAAAGCAGTCAAAGACACTTTCCCGATATGGGTATGACGGTTGCCGTAGAGCAGTTGGTGAGATGGGGAGAAGGTGCGATCGCCCGTCTGCGCGATCGCTTTCCAGAGGTGATTTGCGAAGCTGAAATCGCCTGTGATGTTGACTATACCCGCTTGATCAATTCAACCGGGCTAGACTATTGCAGCCAAGATACGACCCTCAGCGGCTATATCACCGCCGAATTGGTGAATCAGGATGATTTTTTAAGTGTGAGCGATGGCGTCTTAGGACGCATTGACAGCGAGGCTGCCAGTAAGCCGGGGCCAGATCAACTGCAGCTAGATCAACAAGACCAAGCAGGGCTTGATCTCGATAAGGCGGTGAACAGCATCATTCAACGTCTCAATTGGGCTCAGCGAACGGTTGCCCCTGCGACTGGCCAAGTGCCAATTATTTTTACCCCCCGTGCCGCTTGGCTGCTATGGGAGACACTACAATTGGCTTTGAATGGCAAACGGGTCAAAGAAAATATTTCTCCTTGGAGTCAACAGTGGGGCCAACAAGTCGTAGCCGCAGCGATTACCTTAGGCCAAGATCCCAGCTTTGGCCCCTATCGGTGCCCTTTTGATGATGAAGGGATATTAACTCGACCTTTGGTCTTAATCGAAGGCGGACATATCAAAAACTGGTACTGCGATCGCGTCACCGGAGAGCCTAACACTGACCTTACCGTAGCAGGCTTAGGGCTAGGGTCTACCGGCAATGGGATTCGCCCCGGATTAGGCAGCTATCCAACACCGGGGTTAATTAATTTGATCATTACCCCTGGCAATCACTCATGGGAAGACCTCATCGCCCAACAAAAAGATGCGATCATTGTCGATCAGGTGATGGGAGAAGGGGGCGATATTACCGGCGATCTGTCGGTCAATTTAGATCTGGGTTATCGCGTGAGCAAAGGTGAAATTATCGGTCGAGTCAAAGATACGATGGTCTCAGGTAATGCCTATAGCGCATTAAACAATTTAGTCGCATTAGGATGTGACACTGACTGGAGTGGCTCTACCTATACACCTTCGGTGGTGGTGGAGAGTTTGTCTGTAACCGGATAAAACGGTGATCAAAAGCCAGCCATACAGACCAGCCACAAGTTGTCCGTAATATAGAACAATTGTGAAATGACAGTCTTTTCCCCTTCATCTGGCCATCTGGCCGTATCGATAAAGCCAGACGAGACAAGCCAGACGAGACAAGCCAGACGAGACAAGCCAGACGAGACAAAATAAAGCCATAGAATATTAGGATCACCAGATTGTTATTAGCTCTTTATGCTGATCTCTTTCTATACTCAAATTCGGTTTTAAATCACGCGAATTCCAACTGGTCGCACAAGTTTTCCGTGATTCTCATCACAGCCTCAGAAATTTGTTGAAACTCATCGATTTTTTTGATAAGTTCGTGTATGATTTTGTGAGTTTGTGTTGAGTCGTCAGACGCCCATTCGTGATCAGAGCGACATCATCTCACGATAACAAGCGCAGCCTCCTACTCTAGTGAACTGTGCTGCATGTGGTTGCATTGACCTGTTAAATCGTCCAATTAATCATGAGTCGTTTTTGGCAAGATGATTGATTGAGAGCAAGATTATTGAGATTAAATGAGTCATAAGCATGGATTATTTAGCACTTTTAAAAAGCGGGATCGGCAGTTGGAATCAGTGGAGAGTATGCCATCCCAATGAATATTGCGATTTATCTGGTCAGGATTTAAGCAACGGTTATTTCTTTGAAGGTGATTTTAGTCAGGTTAACCTGACAGGCGCTAATCTACAACGGGCCTGTCTGATTGGGGCCAATTTAGCCGGGGCAGATCTCACGGCAACAGACTTAAGCGGTGCCTATTTAGCCCAAGCCAACCTCTATGGGGCGAACTTGAGCAATGCGATCTTAACAGGAGCCAACCTGCACCAAACGGATCTTCGGCAAACTAATTTACAAATGGGGCAACTCAGTAATGCTTTGATTTATCGGGCTCAGCTACCATCGTGGGGCAGTGAGTACATCACTTTTGACTATATTCATTATGTTCACGATGAGTCTACGACCCGCCATTACATGGCTCGTGACTACATTACGGGGCAGGTGGCCTAGATTAAATCGTTAATATTCTTCAATATGGCCTTATACCGGCGTTACACCATTGAGGGCTAAGTGGCTAGCCGCTTAGCCTAGCGCCTCTAGCAAAGTTGTACCCTTAGCTTTGCTAGAGGCGTTATGTCTTTGGCGATGTCTGTCGATACATGCGGTGATAGTGCAATAGGGTTGATCGTCATTTCGTGGCTATTTCATGACCTAAAGCATGATAAATCAGGTTTTCTAGGGAATCAAGACGAAAAAGCAAAGGCAATGTTCTAAAATTTACAGTGAACTATCAGCACTGATTGACTGTTGTCTCGCCCTGCCTTACACCTTGGTTGCCTACTAGTATGTACATTCTTCATGGGACTTGGATTCCTGAGAGTAAAGATGATAGTCAATCTGGCTTTATCCAAAAAGGAGCCTTGTATTTATGGGTGGAAACAGCTCTGGAAGCGGCCCTAGAGACGACGGCAAAAAATAAGCAAAAAAACCAGCCAAACTACGTTCACAACCACCTATCCAAGCAGCGCTGGCTAAGTTTTTGATAGAAGAGCTGGGCTTTCCTAATACCCCGCACTACCGTTTAGAAGCTGATATTGTTCCGATGTTCTTTGATCTGCCCAGCGTGGATGCTCAGCCTTTACCTTCATTAGAACTAGCGCGATATTTAGAAACAGATTTACCCACTCGCTTTGAGTGGCAGACTTGGCAAATTGATTGCTACAAAGTCCATCGACACTTTAGTAAAGCGGCTCAGCAAAGCCGTCCTAGCCTCAGCGCTTTTTTCTCGCAGCTCAAGGAGCTTCACTTTATTGCCCAGTATGAGCTAGCAGAGGTACAGCTAGGGGCAGATTTGTTGTTTTGGTACCATTACAGCCAAGCGTTAAAACAGGTGATCTTTAGAGATCATTACATTCCTTCGTTGAGCTATAGAGCTTTGCAGCCTGAGGCGATTCGTCAGAATCGTCAGAATATATCCCGGCAGGCTAAAATTTCTCAGTCGGTTAAACAGACTCGCAAAAAAGCATCTGCCCCCACTTTTGAGATCTATCCCCGCTGGGAGATTGTGGGCGAAGCCTATGAGGAGATGTTGCAGCGCTATGTTGGCTATATGCCATTGCTGTGCACAGCCGGGTTTGATCAGCCCGTTGAATCTGGCTGGCGTTATGATGCTGAATCCTTGTTGCGCCATTGTTCCGACTGTTTGCTCAATGATGTGGTTGCCCATACACCTTGGCCGCAGGTATTTGATAAGCGGATTGATGGATCTTTAATCCATAGCTGCATTCACGCTACCCATTGGGTGCCAGGAACTGGGTTAGAGCGATTTCAGCAGTGGCGCGCTTGGCGCGATCGCATTACCCGCACCCAGAGCAATGTTCCTTTTTACTTTTGCTTCCAACTAGAATCACCCGAACAACCAGACGACAACTGGCAAATTATCTTTCAGGTTGCGCCTAAAGCACACCCTTCCTTGCGCATTGCCTTGTCGGACTACTGGCAGCTCAAGCCTGTGCAACAAATGGCCCTCAAGCTCCAGCTAGGCGAAACCTTTGAGCAAAATCTACTGCTTACGTTGGGCGATGCTGCGCGGATTTATCCTCAGCTATGGGAGGGGCTAGAGACAGATGAACCGGTAGGCATTGCGCTAGATGTAGATACGGCGTTTGACTTTTTGAGTGAAACGGCTTGGGTGCTGGAAAATGCCGGTTATAAGGTCATTGTGCCCGCTTGGTGGACGCCGCAGGGCAGGCGCAGGGCGCAGGTGAAGCTGAGGGCAAAAGGAAAATCTGCGGGTAAGTCGGAGACATCAAAAAGCTATTTTTCCTTAGATACGCTGGTGGAATATCAGTATGAGCTGTCAATTGGCGGTGAGCCAGTAACAGAGCAAGAGTGGCAGCAGCTTGTGTCGGCCCAACAGCCCCTGGTGCAGTTTCGCGGCCAGTGGATGGAGCTAGACAAAGCCAGAATGCAAGAGATGGTGGCCTTTTGGAAGCAGCATCGCAACGAAAATCCCCAGATGGGCTCCTCGAATTTATGCAGATGGCGGCCCAACAGGGAGACGATGTGGAGGTGGACTTTAGTCGCGATCGCACCCTTGTCACCATGATGGATAAGCTCAACAACAAAAGCGCCCTAGTGCCGATTGACAATCCTAAACATCTCAATGGCCAACTGCGAGAGTATCAAAAGCGGGGCGTCTCGTGGCTGCACTATTTAGAGAGCTTAGGTCTAAACGGCTGCTTGGCTGACGATATGGGCTTGGGTAAAACGGTGCAGGTCATTGCCCGGATGGTGCAAGAAAAGGAAGAGGCCATACAGCTATCCCAACAGTTCTCTCAAAAGCAATCTCAGCAGATAGAAGAGATGCCGCCAACGCTACTGATTGCCCCTACCTCTGTCGTGGGTAACTGGTTGCGAGAAGTAGAAAAGTTTGCGCCGCACCTCAAAGCAGCCGTGCATCACGGTAGCGATCGTCCCAAGAGCAAAAAAGACTTTCAAAAACACTGTCAAAACCATGATCTGTTGATTACCTCTTTTGCCTTAGCCCGGTTGGACAATGCCCTGTTCGACAGCGTCACTTGGCATCGCATCGTGCTCGATGAAGCGCAAAATATTAAAAACCCCAAAGCTGCCCAGACCAAAGCAATTCTTAAACTTTCAGCACGCCATCGACTGGCGCTCACAGGGACACCTGTAGAAAACCGGCTGATGGATCTCTGGAGTATTTTTAACTTTCTCAATCCGGGTTATTTGGGTAAGCAGGCCCAGTTTCGTCGCACCTTTGAGCTACCGATTCAAAGAGATAATGATCGCTCCCAGTCGGCAATTTTAAAAAAGTTGGTAGAACCCTTTATTCTGCGGCGGGTAAAAACAGATGAATCGATTATTAAAGACTTGCCTGCCAAGGTAGAACAAAAGCTGTATTGCAATTTAACCAAAGAGCAGGCGTCTTTGTACGAAGCGACGGTGCGCGATGTTGAAAGACAACTCGAATCGGCAGAAGGGATTCAGCGCAAAGGTGTGATTCTTTCTACACTGCTAAAACTAAAACAAATTTGCAATCATCCTAGGCAGTTTTTGCAAGATGGCAGTGATTTTACCCCAGCGCGATCGCACAAACTCAGCCGTTTGAGTGACATGGTCACCGAAGCCATCGCCGACAACGACAGCCTGCTGATTTTCACCCAGTTCAAAGAAATGGGTGATGCCTTAGAAAAATACTTACGCCAAGAACAGCATTACAACACCTACTATTTGCATGGTGGCACCTCCCGGCAAAAGCGCGATCGGATGATGGCTGAGTTTCAATCTTCTGAAAGTGGCCCCTCTATTTTTATCTTATCTCTCAAAGCAGGCGGCGTTGGCATTACACTGACCAAAGCTAACCATGTTTTTCACTTCGATCGATGGTGGAATCCGGCGGTTGAAGATCAAGCCACTGATCGCGCCTTCCGCATTGGCCAAAAGAAAAATGTTTTTGTCCACAAATTTGTCGCCATTGGTACTTTAGAAGAGCGAATTGATCAAATGATCGAAGATAAGAAAAAACTAGCAAGCTCCATTATCGGCGCTGACGAATCTTGGCTAACCGAATTGGATAACAACGCCTTTAAGCAACTGATTGCCTTAAACAAAACAGCGCTGATGGATTAGAACCTGTTAGAGCCTGTTAGAACCTGTTAGAACCTGTTAGAACCTGATGGATTAGAAATGGATTAGAACATATCATGCCCAATACCGTTCGCACTTGGTGGGGCCAGTCTTTCCTCACCGCCCTAGAAAAATTTACCGATTCTGGTCGCCTTAGCCGGGGCCGCTCCTACGCCAATGGTCGTAAGGTAAAACACTTTGAAATCAACTGTGAACACGTCACTGCTCAGGTACGAGGTTCTATCAATCCTTACTATGGCGTATACGAAGAACCCCTATATACCACAACGCTAGAATTTCAACCTATCAGCCGTGCCAAATGGGCAGCGATTATTGCCCTGATGGCCTCTAAGGTCAGCATTCTTTCTCAGCTACTGGTGGGTGAAATTCCAGACAATATTGAAGAGAGCTTTGCGCCTTTAAACATGAGTTTACTGCCTAGTCAAAAAGGCGATTTTACCAGTCACTGCACCTGTCCTGACTGGAGTAACCCCTGCAAGCATGTGGCTGGCGTTTACTACCTAGTGGCTGCCGAGCTAGATCGCGATCCGCTGAAGCTATTCGAACTCAGAGGACTTTCTCGCGAAGACTTACACACAGAACTCGCTAAAACCCCTTTAGGCACTGCCCTATCGGCAGAACTTTCTACAGAAGCTCAAGCCATAGAGCCAGCAACAGGCTTATACAGCGAGCCGCAGATCATTTTACGGCCAGAAGCGACTACACTCAAAAGCTTTTGGCAGGGAGATCAACAACTGCCTGCTGTTGCAGAAGTGCCTCAGCCAACCCTCGTCTCAGCAATTTTAATCAAAAAACAAGGTGACTTTCCCCCTTTTTGGGAGAGAGACAACTCTTTTATCGAAGTGATGGAAGAATTTTACACGCGTGTGCGTACCAAAAACGGCGGTATCTTAGATTAAGCAGACTCAGATTAAGCAAACTCATAAGATGTCTGATAGCTGTCTAATAATCTGCTCACGTACATACATGCTCACGTACATACATGCTCACGTACATACATGCTCACGTACATACCATCCTAATCCCATGATATCTGCCTGGGCAAACGCTATCGTACCATCAGGCATTAAGCGACTGGCACAAAAACAATATTCCAGACTGAGCTAGGAGTAAAGGGGAATAAAGGGATAAAGAGGGTAGCGAATTAAGTCGTCGCCCACTAAATCACTAGTCCCTAAAATTCATGTCAAACATTATTGACTCAATAATGTTTGACTCAATAACGTTTTAATCAAGTTCAATTATGGCCATATCAATAATGTTGCAAATGTTGCGCCGGATACATTTGCGCTAAAACTATCCTGATACGGTGAAAACCAGTAAGGTGTGAGGAAGTTTTCAGAATGTTGAATATCAAAGGCTCGTCGGGCTTTGTCTTGACGAGAATTCTTTGCTGTTGTATTGGAACAGCAACAGCAACGCTAGGGGTGATTGCCGCCGCCGCATTGGCAGTAGAGCCTGTATCAGAAGCAACAGAGCCAAACGTTTCAGTGACTATTGCTGAAACAACAACAGAATCAGTCGAAACAGAATCAGTCGAAGCAGTCAGCCTAGTAGGCTCTGTTCGTCAACTAGAACTCAGTCAACTAGAACTCAGTCAACTAGAACTCAGTCAACTAGAACTCAATCCATCAGAAGAAGCTGTTGCTCCTTCGGCTGTTGTTCCTTCGCTTGTAGCATCGCCAACCCTTGCCCAAGTCACCAGCGTTTCTGAGCTGTCAGATGTCTCGCCCGGAGACTGGGCCTATTCCGCTTTGCAGCGTTTGGTTGAAGAATATGGCTGTTTAGAAGGCTATCCCGACAGCACGTTCCTCGGCAATCGGGCAATGTCACGTTACGAGTTTGCGGCTGGACTCAATGCCTGTTTAGATGTCGTGCTTGCGCTGTTGCCTATAGACGGTAATAGCGAGATAGATAGCTTGCGCCGCCTACAGGAAGAGTTTGCGGCTGAGCTAGCGGTGGTGCGATCGCAAATAGACACGCTAGAAACCGATGTCGCCGAACTCCGAGCCAACCAATTTTCGACTACGACAAAACTGACTGGCCAAGTATTCAGCCATCTCAATTACGCCACAGCCAGTGGAGATATTCAAGCAGAAGGAACGAGTCCCTTCGTGGGCGGGCGCGATGCTGCAGGCGCACCGATCGTTCGAACAATCACTGAAGATCCCGCCGTTACCTTTACCTATTTAGCTTGGCTCAACTTGACCACTTCGTTTACCGGCCAAGACCGACTGCAATTGCAGCTCGCTGTAGGTGATGGGGCCTCTCCTGCTAACACATTCGTCTCAGCAGGGCTGTTTAACACCTATGGCACCCCTTTTACCCTATCTCGGGTCAGACAAGATGATGAACCTGTGATCAGAGAGCTGTTTTATTCTTTCCCTGTGGGCGATCAGCTCTCTATCACCATTGGCCCTAGAATCAACTGGTACAGACACTTTGACAACAACCGTTTTACCTTTCTAGTCACCGGTGCCAACAGCTTTAACTCCAGTGGTGGCACTCAAGTCAACGCGGTTGATCGCGGCGCAGGGATCGTCGCTCAGTGGGACATTGCCGACTGGATCGATCTTCGTTTAGGTTACTTAGCTGAAAATACAGAATTTTTACCCGGCCCTCGATCTTCTAGTGATCCCACCCGAGGACTCTTTGGTGGGGCCAATACGCTCACAGGCCAAGTCGGCATCTATCCGAGTGACAACCTTAACCTCCGATTTCTCTATACCCGCTCTAACCTAGAACCCAATGCCGCAGGTTTCATCGGCGGAGCCGTAAGTGAGCCACTATATGGCTTAGCCGACGATGGCTTTGGCGGCCCGTTGGGCATCGCTACTGCCGACACCTTTCTATTTAACTTCGACTGGCTCGTGACTCAAGGCTTCGGTCTATTTGGTCGTTACAGCTATGGCAGCACCCATCTATTTCCAACCACTGTCGGGCGCGCCAATGGCAGTGTCAACGCCCAATCTATTCAAATCGGTACGGCCTTCCCCGATTTGTTTAAGCCAGGGGCATTGGCAACCATTTCTTACCTACAGCCATTTGAACTTCTCGATGGTCGTAACTTCTTGGTTTCTGGCGGCGGTAATGGCGGCATTCAAAAAGAAATTGAAGCCTCCTACCGCTACCCAGTTTCGCCTAATTTCGCCATTGTGCCCTCTATTTACTGGATTATGGAAGCAAACAACTTCAGCAACAATCCAGATATTTTCGTCTTCAATCTACAGACACAGTTCTCTTTTTAAGAGGGACGGATTAGGGCGTATGCCTTAAGGAATACAGATTAATACGTTCGATTGAAGAAACGGAGAGATTGCATTACGGTAGGTGCATGAGCGGTATTCCTGACTATGGCCAACATCTCTCACGCACCTCTGCTTCCTCAGGACTTTGAAACCAAAGACTTTTGGGAACTGCCGCCACTTTTGCCCGATGCTGAAGGGCGGCTACATCGCTTGGCTGAGTCGCTTTACGCCGATTTGGCCATTGTCAGCTATCCGGGCCGCACTTGGGACTACAGCCGTGATCCCGAGATTCTGGAAGTAGCGATTGTTGGCGCAGGCCATGGGGGCAAGTCAGTCGCGTTTGGCCTGCGCCAACAGGGCATTGCCCGCGTTCGCATTTTTGATCGCAGAGGGGCTGCTCAAGAGGGCGTATGGCGGGCCTTTGCGCGGAATGCAACGCTGCGATCGCCCAAAAAATCACCGGTGGACTAGAATGGGGAATTCCTAACCTCAGCTTTCGCAGGTGGTGCGCAGCCCGCTACGGTGACGACTACTGGCAGCGAATTAAATACATTCCTCGCTTGCTATGGGCGGAATATTTGGATTGGTACGGCAAGGTGCTCGACTTACCCATTCAAAACGATACCGATATTCAAGACATTGTCTGGAATGAAAAGGAGCAATGTTTTTGGCTGCACGCTTGCTATCAAGGGCTCGTCAGTCTTTATAAGGCCCGATTTGTTGTTTTGGCCACTGGCATGGAGTGTGCTGGCGGCAAAAATATACCCTCTATCATACAAGAAAATTTGCCTAGCCATTGCTACCACCACACCATGGATGCCATTGATTTTTCAGCTTTTGCCGGTCAACGAATCATGGTGATTGGCGGGTGGGGCGAGTTGCTTTTGATAACGCCCTGCTGCTGCTAAAAGCAGGCGCAAAATCGGTAGATCTGGCCATTCGTAGATCGAAGTTGCCCAACCTTAACCGAATTCGGTGGAGTGAGTGGAATGGCTACCACCGGCACTATATTGATTTACCTGATGCAATTAAGTGGGCCTATAGCCTATCGGAAGCACGCCTAGGTCAACTGCCGCCTGCCCATACCTATTATCAAACGGTGAGCTACCCCAACTTTACGCTGTATACCAATGCCCCTGTGATGCATCTGAGCTATCAGCAAACTGGTGCTGAGCAAACTGACGCTTGCCAAGGAGAGATTGTAGGTGTGTATGGCGATCGCACCTTCCGCCACGATGCCCTGATTTGCGGTACTGGCTTTGTCACAAATCTAGATCGCCAACCGGAATTGGGTTCCCTAGCACCCCATATTGTCCGCTGGCAGGATCGCTTTACGCCTCCACCGGGCGACCAACACAGAGAAATGGCCCAATATCCCTACTTGGGAAAAAGTCTTGAATTTATACCAAACGCTCCAGAACACCAGTATTTGGGGCGCTGTTATTATCTTTCTTGCGGGGCCTCTTTGCTCAGCGGATTTCGCGCCAATCTGACAGACTTAGCATTTGCTGTACCAAGGGTGATATGCGATATCGGGCGGCAGCTTTTTATCGAACATCAAGCCGAGATTGTGGCCGATTTTGAGGCTTACGATCACGAAGAATATCCCAGCAGTTAGTCCGTTCAGGCTCAGCTTCCGTGACGATAGCTTCCATGACAATAGCTTCCGTGACAATAGCTTCTGCTTATCGGTAGATGACATGCTATCTGCAAGCGTTATATTTTAAAGCGCTACGTGATGACACTTTTAATCGGTTAATCGGTCACTGTCGCTAGGCATTCGCTAGGCATTACCCGAGGTTCTCTTGGACATTTTGGCACAGATTACGCAGATTGTTACGCTTTTTGGCTATTGGGGCATCGCCTTCCTAATGCTGCTCGAAAATGTAATCCCACCGATCCCATCAGAGCTGATTATGCCATTGGCTGGTTTTGCGGTGGCACGGGGCGATATGGAAATGGGCTGGGTAATCGTATCAGGTACAGTTGGCTCGGTTTTAGGGGGCCTAGTTTGGTACTACATCGGCAAATTTCTAGGGCTCAATCGCATTTGCAATCTGGCAGATAGATACGGCAAATGGCTAGGCATCTCTAGTAAAGAAGTGCTGGGCACCCAAAAATGGTTCTCTCAGCGTGGCGGCTATTGGGCAATTGGCTTGGGTCGTTTGGTGCCTGGTGTTCGCACCTATATTTCGGTGCCTGCTGGGGTGACGAGTATGCCCTTAGGCAATTTCTTGCTCTATTCCACCCTCGGATCGGTTGTCTGGATTACGCTGCTGACCCTGGCCGGATTTTGGTTAGGTGAAAGCTACGACAGAGTCTCTGCAGTGTTGGGGCCTCTGAGTAAATTAGTGATAGCTTTAATTGTAGCCGGGTTGGTCGGTCGATTGTTGTACCAGTGGTGGCAGCGCAGTCGCCCATCGACTTAGCGATCGCACATTTGCATTTTCTTTTTACCCTTCTACGACGACGACTGGCATTGGGCTGAGCCCAATCGTAGCCTGCGATATTGAGCCAACCAAAGCTTGATCCAACATTTCTTCAATCACACCTTCCCCGCGCTTGCCGACTACAATTTCAGTCACGCCATAGTCCTGAGCCGTGCGAACAATCGCTTCTGGCACTAAGCCTTCTACGGTGATAAATCGGTGACGAATATCGGCCAATCGCTGTTTTATCTGCTGTTGCAAAGCTTCAAGATCTGTTTCAAGGTGGCGCTGCATAACATGTAAAACAATGACTTCGCCATCGCTACGACGGGCCAACTCAGCGGCTTTAGTGAGCACCCAGGCGGCAGAAAGTGAAGTATCTACGGCTGCTAAAAGAATGGTTTTTTGGGCGATCGCAACCTTAGTCGGATCCACTTCTCCCCTTTGCAACAACCTTGGCGCAAAGGTTGGAATTGCCCAAGCCCCGAGCGGCGCAGTGACCAAAATTGACAGCGCTGAAATCGCCAAAATGGTTTCTCCTCCCTCAATGTTTGCCGCCAACGGCACCGCCCCAATCGCAGCCTGCACCGTCGCCTTAGCAGAATTTCCGGGCAACAAAAACAACCGCTCTGGCCATGTCCAATTGCTCCCCAGCGTGGCCAGATACCAGCCCAGCGATCGCCCCACCAGCGTGCCCACCAGCAACATCACCAATCCGACCAGTAACACATTTTCTAACACCTGCAGTTGAATGCTCGCCCCTAGCAGCACAAACAAAATAATCTCAGCCACTATCCATAGGCTATTAAACCCACCCCGTAACCGCCTTGCCAATGGCGCATCTTGTTCAATCAAGCAAAACCCGGTCGCCATCACCGCCAAATAGCCCGAAAATACCGGTACATCTGCTGCCAACACCACTAACAGCAGTGCTAGTCCTGCTGCCACCAAAGTATCTTGCACCGCATTTTGAGTCCAATCACGCCTAGCCAGCAACAGCACCAATAGCTTAGCTGTCAGCCAACCCAACAGCCCTCCCAAGACGATCTGAGATGTAACTTGGAAGGGCAACAGTTGCGCCGGACTCACAATCATTCCGCCCGGTAGGGTAATGCCTGCTTGAGTGCCCGGTGACAAAACGACCAGCAGTAGACTAAAGACCAACAATAAGAGCACATCCGACAGGGCACTACCGGTCAAAATCGCATCAGGAATACCCTTTTTCACCCCCCAGCCCAAGCTTTTGAGTCTGAGCATTCCGGGCACAATCACCGCTGGAGACTCCGCCCCTACAATACAGCCCAACAACAAACCTGTCAGAAAATCAAACCCCAATAACCACACCGATACCCCTGCAATCACCAGCGCCTCACAAGCTCCCGGTAAAAATCCTAGCCGCAGTGCCACCGTTCCCTGCTGCGCTAGTTTTTCACGATCTAGCCCTAGCCCCGCCTTCATCAAAATCACCATCACCGCGATCGTACGCAGCTCATCTGCTGCCGCCAATACGTCCGCGCTAATCAGATTGCCCACCTGAGGCCCCAGCCCAATACCGACCAAGACCATTCCCACCAAAGCCGGAAGTCGCAGTCGCTTGGCCACTTGCCCCACCCAAAAGCCCGCCAATAAAATCCAAATAATGCTTGCTAACATCACCCTCCGCCAAGGCTATTCAATGACTGTCATGCTTACCTTTAGCATATGGCTGTTGTTGCAGTCTCTGAAAACGAACGATAGGGCCGTAAACTATAAGTGGGTAACTTCAGCGATCAGAAGACTTAAGGAGGGCGTTAGCACGACATGAAAAAGCTTAGGCTACTGTGTTTTACAGCGTTGCTCATTCTCTCTACAGCCTTTCTCGTAGGCTGCAGTGCATTTGCTCAAGTGCCGCCTGATCAAGCCATCAAGCTGCGATCGCACAGCAACTCACCCATACCCAAAATGACCTTGCCCAAACCCTTGGCCTGCAAGACGAAGCGGTGCGAGAACCCAACTTTAAAATCAACCAGCTCACAGTCAAAAGCCGTGAAAAATTGACCAACCCGGAGATCCAACAGCGATATCCAGGTGAACTTTACAAAGTGCGCGGTGCTTTTGAGGCCACCCTCACCGCATTCGGCCAGAAAACCAAGCAAAGCAGCTCCTTTGAGATATATCTCGCCCATGATCCGCAAGATCTGAGCGAAGTAGATACTTGGTTTTTACTGAAGCCTGATGCTAGCCGTTGATCCATGGAAACCGGCTCCATCAACTTCTGTCGGCCTTTAATTGAGCCAGCTCATTTAAGCCTCTACCCAAACAATGCGCCCCCCACCCGGCACCGCGCCATCATTACTGCTCTCAACGGTGTACTCATCGGTCACATTTACAGTAACGCTAGGTTCAAATTTAATGATATAAACATATGCTCCTGCAACGCGATTACCATAGCCGCCCAACATTGCCAAGTATTGACCATCAGGTGAAAACGCCGGGGCAAATCTGCGTCGAACAGAGTTGGTCGCCGCCCAAGTTGCCTGTGTCCTACGATCCAATACCCAGATCGCATCACCATTTTCGTAAGCGATGTAGCGTCCATCACGGCTGCCGCTGGCAGCCCCAATGCGCTCATTTACGGTCACACCCAAGTCACCTTGATCATCTAAGTTGGCATCTAACATATGCAGCCTATCGCCAACTTGCACCAGTAATTCATTCCCGATAAAAACAGGGTCTTTCGCACCTGCCAAGCCCAGCCCAGCTAGTGTTGAAACCTGAGCGACTAGTGTTTGTTCTATCCGCTCATCGAGGTTCTCGTCGTACTCGTCCACACTGAACGCAATTGTGCTAGCATCCGAACTTACGGCTACTGCACTAGTCGGAAAGCCATAGGGACGACTCATCCCTAATCGTTTAATCTCGCTGCCTGTACGGGCGTTGAGCAAGACGATATCCCAAGTATCTCTACCCGTGTAGTTCTCAATGGCAGCAATCACACCTGAGGCGGTTCCCCCAATGCCCAATCGGGTTTCGGAATACCCCATCTCATAGGTTTGAAGAATGCGAGTCCCTGCGTTGTAAACGCCGATTCCTTGGCTAGACTCGGCGACAATTAAACCGGTTGGCCCTTGAGCCATGGCTTTGTTCCAAGCACCTAGAGATACAGTAAAAGTGCCTAATGAGGCAGCGGCTATGAAACGAGTAGACCGGGCTAACCACGAGCGTCGAGACATGAGTCGTGGCGTTGCTTTTGACACTTCTGGGGCAGTGTAGTTGATCTTATGGTAAAAGGGGCTATTCATAATCTCTACCCGGTGTTTAGATGGATGATACGGATGCTTGCAAATTTTGATGTAGCGCTCACACTCAGCCTTCAGAATCTGCGCTCAGACACCTTCGCGTATAAGCTAAAGCTCATAAAGTAATTTCGTCACTCAAATGAGTCATCTTAAGTTCACTTCACATCAGCACCAGCAATTTCCTGACAGCGTGCAAAAGTCTAATCAGGAAATTGCCTAAGACCACCTAAGACCACAGTTGGCTAATCGCTTCAACAATAGCAGGTACAGAATCTACCTTTTCCGCATCAGTCCGTAAGAAACCAAGATCCGGTGCAGGGGCATTTCTGTTGTTCAAAATCAGTAGGGCTAAGGTGGCAATATCGACAATGCGATCATTGTCACTGCCGAGCAAACCGCGCAAATCGGGTAGTGCCGGAGCGGCTTGGCGACCCAAATAGGTAATGCCCAAAGCCGCTAGTTCGCGGGTTTCCACACTGCCATCTGAGAGCAACGATACCAGTGTGGGCAGCACCAAACCTGGATCTTGAGTGAGTGTCCATAGAGCATCAGCAGCATATAGTCGAGTTAGCGGATCGTTGCTGTTCAAGGCTTCAGTAAGCCCCGGTACTGACTGCTGGCCAATTTTCAATAGACTGCCTGCTACGGTTTGGTTTACGCCTGAATCTTCACCAAGCAGTGCCCGAGAGAGTGCCGGAATCGCCACATCTGCTAGCGGGCCAAAATTACCTAGGGCTGAAGCTGCCGCCTTACGTACCTCACTGTCTCCATTGCCCAAAGTCTCAGCCAAAATCGGAATGACTGATTGAATAGCCGCATCACCTAGGGTATCAATTTGGGTGATATCGCCAATTAGGGTGGCAGCCGTTTGCTTCGCTAGGCTGTTGGCAGCCTCATCTTTAAGGATATTGCCTAGGGCCGGAACCGCATCGCTGCCGATGCCGACTAGCGCATCTGCTGCAATGTCTTTAACTAGGCCAGACTCATTTTGAATCGCAGCGACTAATATGTTCAGCAACACCTGTTGGTTCAGTCCTACTTTTGTCAGGGCGCTAGTTGCCAAGGCCCTCACCAATTCGTCGTCGTCCTTAATCACCTCCAACAATGTGGGGGTGGCCGCTTCAGCGTCTGCGCCAATTTCATTGAGGACATAGGCAGCCGCAGCCTGCGTTTGTGCATTGTCAGACTGCAAGGCCGTAGCTAGCTCAGGGACAGCGGCTGCACCGCCTTGAACAAGGCTGTTGGCGGCAGTTCGCTGCACCGTCATGTTATTACTGCCCAAGGATGCAACCAATGCAGAAAAATCATCTACAGATGGCGGCGTAGGGCTAACGGCCACCACAGGAATGTAAGGAGAGGCTATAGCATTGGCCCGACCGCTACTCACTAATGCTTGATGGGCGATCGCAGCAATTTCGGCGCGAGTAGCATTGCGACTAGGATTGAGCTGCTGCACATTGGGGTAGTTCACAATTAGCTGCTGTGCTGTCGCTGCGGCGATCGCATTTTTAGCCCAAGCCGGAATCTGACCTTGATCACTAAAAGCAGCCAATAGCTGATCGGGATTTGCTGGACTTGTCAGCCCCAATCCATTGGCCAAAGATATCAGCACTTCTAAGCGGGTAATGGGCTGATCAAGGCCAAAGGTGCCATCAGGATAGCCGCTCAAAAAGCCTTTGGCATAGGCTGAAGCAATGGCCCCTGCAGCCCAATGATCAGCCGGGACATCAGTAAAGGTAATCGGTGCCCTGACATTATTTTTAGGAAAACCGCCGCTCAAAATAGAGGCAAACTGTGCCCGCGTCATTTGCTCGTCAGGGCGAAAGGTGCCATCGGGAAAGCCACGAATAATGTTGGCACTCGTCAGCGACTGCACATACTGACTTGCCCAGTAGCTGCTTTGCACATCTGTGAATCTGACCTGTTTACTGGCCTGCTCACTGGCCTGTTTACTGGCCTGTTTACTGGCCTGCTCACTGGCTTGCTCACTGGCCTGTGCAAAAGCAGGCATTTACCGTCAGTAGGCTAACTGTCACCATGCTGACTGCCAAGGTGCTAGAAAGCGCAAT
>JAAUPS010000253.1 GCA_012033015.1 Phormidesmis sp. RL_2_1 | reverse complement strand
GACACCCCCACCGCCCCCAGCGCAGACAACTAGCCCTACAGCTAGCCCTACAGCTAGCCCTCAGCAGGGTGTGCCGACACCAACGGAGCCTGTGGCATCCCGTAACGATGACCTTACCCAGGGTGACACTGAAACGGCTACCCGGCTCCTGGCGCTGATGCTCGGCGCATTTGGCTTGCTTTTGGGCATCGGCATTTTTATGCTGTGGGCGTTGCGCAAGTCGGCCATTCGAGAAGTGGTCAGCATTATGAGCGCCCAGAGCAGCGAGCTGACGGCGCTAGAGAACAAGGTGCATAATGCGACCCGTAGCCTCAACCGGGTATTGGCCGATGCCGATGAGCTTTCAGGTGAATTGCAAGGGCGATCGCGCGCTTTTCAGCAAGAGATACTGGCTCAGCGTCAGGTGCTGCAAACCCTGATGAAAGAACTAGACGCCTTCAAGCTCCAAGCAGCCAAAAACTGGGAACAGCAGCTAGACAATCTCAATGACAAACTAGAAGCGACCGCCGCTGATTTTGCCCAAGCGACCACGGAGATTCAAATCCAAGCCAAAGAGCGCTTGGAAGCGATGAAAACAGAAACCGCTGTCGAAAGCCAGCGAATTTTGCAGCGCTTTACCACCTCCGAGGCCGAATTTTCCCGACATGTTGGCGTTATCAAAGAAGAAACTCAGCGCCGCAAAGCAGCCTTTTTTGACGAGATGGATCGAAAAGAATCTGTTCTTTGCGATCAGTTAGGGAGCCTACAAGCCCAAACCGAAGCCGAACAAAAAAAGGTCATCTCCAGTATGGCCAAGCTCAGCGACGAATTTGGCCCCAAGCTATTTGAAGTTGAAGCCGCTGCCAAAGCCAAAATTGAACAGCAGCGTGAGCAGTCTGTCAGCACCCTGAGAGCCTCTGAAGAAGCCGCTATCAAGTCACTCGAAGAAATGCAAGCCAGTACTTTGGGACACCGGGAACTCGCCTTGCAAAATATTCAGCGCTCCACTGAAGCGTTGCAGCAACAGTTCAACGCGATTCGCCATGAGGTCGAAGTTCGTCAAGCCGATATGATGCAGAGCTTCCGGCAGTCTGCCGATGGCTTCTTGAGTCAATTTGCCACGCTCAAGGCTGACGTAGAAGGTCGCAAAGGTAGCATATTGGGCGATATGGACAGAGTGGCCAATGACTTTAAGCAACACATCACCAGCTTGCAGGCGGGGGTCAGCGAAGAGCGTAGCCACACGATTATGCAGTTGCAGGCCACGGCCGAAGGTTTCCGCGCCCAGCTTGCTAATTTAGGCAATGACTTAGGTACCCGTAAAACCGAGCTATATACTGAACTGAGTGAAACGGCTCGCTCATTTTCGACGCAACTGTCGGCCTTGCAAGGAGATTTGGGCGAACAGCGCGATCAGGCGTTGAGCATTGTACAGCAGTTGCAAAGCGACTTTACCCAAGAACTCGGTGAACTGCAATCGGGCATTGGCAGTGAACGCGAGCAGTTGTTGCGATCGCTCAAAGATATTGAAAATAGCTTTACAGGCGAACTCACTGGCGTTCGCAATAGTGTCTTTGGCAGGCGCGATGTGATTATCGAAAAGCTCAATAGCTTTGATGCTCGCCTTGGCGAACAAATCGGTGAACTCGCTAAAGCCGCATCAGCAAGAGAAAAAGCTGCTTTGGCCCGACTAGGCCAAATAGAAGAAAAATTTGCCGAAACCCTAGAAGCTTTGCAAGGCGACTTGAGTCAGCGACAGGCTAAGGCTATTCACGACGTTACCCAGACCAAAGAAGAGATTCAAACCAAACTTTCTGCGCTCAATACCGCAGCAGAAGCAGAAAAGCAACAGATCATGCAGGCGTTGGGAAAAGTTACCCCGGAATATGTTGCAGGCTCTTTTATGAGCACCTCCCAAGCCCAGTTAGACCAGCTTTCTGAACAGCTCAGCCGCCTCCAAAACAACAGACCTGAACTGTTTTTAACCGCTGATGAATTCATTGCTGATGGCGACCAAAAGTTGGCAGCCAAAGCCTATGAAGCCGCCCTAGCCGCTTATGACAAAGCGCTTGAAGTGCAGCCGACCAATGCCGCGTTGTGGTTTAACCGTAGCCGCGCGCTGACTGAACTCGGTAAAAAAGAAGAGGCGTTAGCGGCCCTCCATCAGGTCACTCGGCTGACCCCTGAAAATAACGACGCTTGGTATCAAAGCGGGCTGCTCCTGCGAGAAGCGCGCCGTTATGAAGAAGCGCTGAATACCTTCGATCAAGTGATTGAAGCTGATCCGACTGATGCTAAGGCATGGCTGAATCGGGGCATGGTGCTGAGCCGTTTGCGCAAGCGGGAAGAGGCGATCGCAGCGTTTGATCGAGCCATAGACATCAACCCCGAATACCATGAAGCTTGGGTCAACCGGGGCGTGGCTTTTGGCATTTTACAAGCCCACGAAAAAGCCTTTGAATCGTTTGATCAAGCCGTCATTTTGCAGGCCAATGACGCTGTCGCTTGGCTCAACCGTGGCCTAGCGCTGATCGAACTTGACCGCTTTGAAGAAGCGGTGGCCTCTTTTGACAAGGCGGTTCGCTTTAAGCCCAAGCTTGCCAAAGCTTGGGACAACCGAGGCTATGCGCTACTCAAATTGGGACGCGATCGCGACGCGCTCAAAAGTTTTGACAAGGCGATTGCCGCCCAGCCCAACTACGCCAAAGCCTACTATAACCGGGCGCTATGCTACGCCCTCCAGCGGGACAACGACCTTGCTTTAGAAAACCTCCAACAGGCCGTTCGCCTAGAGCCGAGCTACAAGCAAGAGGCCCTCGGTGACGAAATCTTTGAAGACATTTGGCGCGACGACTGGTTCAAAGAACTGGTAGGACAGTAGCTGTAACCCGTAGCTTTCACTCAATCCATGGCCAATGGCTAGGTCATCATGGGCTGCTGAATTTTTTTGAGCAAATCATAAAAGGGCTGCCAGTCATCGGCTTCGCTAATCGGTGCCCAAACCGCTTCAATTTGAGGGCGCAACAGTACCGTCATAGGGTTGCTCGCCCGCAGACAGGCGAGCACATCGGCCATGTGCTCGCCGGGAAGTTGACCAAGGGCTTGGTGATAGCACGATCGCCACTGCTTGAGACATTCAACAGCAGCAGCCGATTGGGCCACTGTTTTTTCTAGCGTGGCGCTCAAAATGCTGTCGGCATCGGTTTGCCATTCCCGGTTGAATTGCTGGGTAAGGGTAGCAAAAAAGTCGGGGTAGCTAACGTGGGTTTCTTCGAACAGGGTGAGGGTTTGGCAGAGGAGCGCGCGGCGCACAGGAGAGGCCACTAAACGACTGCAGGTGGGCGTAAAACCGAGTTTTTGTAGGATGCGATCGCCAAAACTTCAGCATATTTAGGCTGATACTGAGCTAAACCCGCCTCTAGAGCTGCTGTATCAACCACATCAGCTAGGGCCACCGCCAGCTTCTCCAAATTCCAATAGCAGGCCCCCGGCTGATTGCCATAGCAATAGAGCCCTGAATAGTCAAAATAAGCGGCTGTAAATTTCGGATCGTATTCATCCATAAAGGCAAACGGACCATAGTCGAAGCTTTCACCAGTAATCGACATATTGTCCGTATTGAGCACCGCATGGCAAAAACCTGCTGTCATCCATTGGGCTACTAGCGTCGCTAGTCGTTCAGCTAGCTCAGCAAACCACTGGGCGTAGCGCGCCTGCCCATCTTCTGTACTGAGCAAGTGAGGGTAATACACCTCAATCACATGGTCGAGGAGCTTCTGCATCAGGGCTGGCTGCTTCAGGTAGCTCAGCCGCTCAAAAGTGCCAAAACGAATATGAGAATGGCTGAAGCGCACCATGACCGATGAGCGAGTAGGAGACGGTTCATCCCCTCGGTGTAGGGCTTCGCCAGTTTCGATCAAGCTGAGGGTGCGAGAGGTGTTAACGCCTAAGGCATGTAGGGCCTCGGAAGCCAAAATTTCGCGGACGCCACCTTTGAGGGTGAGCCGACCGTCGCCACCGCGAGAGTAGGGGGTAGGGCCAGAGCCCTTAGTGCCAAAATCATAGAGTTTGCCATCAATGCCACGCAGTTGGCCGTAAAGAAAGCCGCGTCCATCGCCGAGAAAGGGATTGTAGCTGCGGAACTGGTAGCCGTGGTAGCGCAAGGCCAAAAAGGACGCATCAGCTTGAGATGGTGGTGCGTTGAATTCGCCAAAGGCTTGGATGAAATCGCGATCGCTCACTTGATCGGGCTGTAGAGCAATCTTTTTGAGCACCTCATCATTGCGAAACCGCAGAATATGCTGAGGAAACACTGCTGGGGTGACCGCATCGAAATAGTCATCTCCCAAAGCTGCCAAGGGCGATTCGTAGGGCAGCATCAACAAAGGATTACTCATTAATCTACAGCCGTAATTCGTCTGAGATTAAGCACATCAGACATTTTGCGAATTTGTGCAAAGGTTTTATTCAAATGGTCATGATCGTGAATATCAATGCCCAAATCAATATCGGCGATTTGATCAGGATGGGTCGTTACCCCAGCTTTATGCACATTAATTTTTAAATCAGACAACCGCGTCAGAATATCTTTGAGGACACCCACCCGGTCAATCACTTCAATCCTAAGATGCACCGGATACGTATCTGGCTGTCCCTTAGCCGTATCCGGCTGGTTCCACCGGAGGGGAATGAGCCGCTCGCCGGGAATATTTTCCACATTGGGGCAGTTTTGCCGATGCACAGCAATCCCTCGACCGCCAGTAGAAACCACCCCTAAAATTGTCTCGCCAGGGAGGGGATGGCAGCAGCCAGCGATGTAGTGCAGCAATCCTTCTAATCCTGCAATCGGCGCATTGTCGTAGCCGGTGTTGCGATTGGCTGGCGCTTTAACCGCCGGGATTTCATCCTCTAGGGGGCTGGTTTTCAAAGCGTCTT
The DNA here is from genome assembly GCA_012033015.1 of Phormidesmis sp. RL_2_1. Classification (GTDB taxonomy): domain Bacteria; phylum Cyanobacteriota; class Cyanobacteriia; order Phormidesmidales; family Phormidesmidaceae; genus Phormidesmis. The sequence goes on along the minus strand of JAAUPS010000253.1, from coordinate 2,403 downwards.
GGCGCTGTATCGGCTGGGCTTCTTTAACCGCCTCCTGTAGGCGATTGACCACCGCATTGAGCGTCACCTCGCCATAGCCTAACCCTGCTAACAAATCATTGGCAGACGAATAGTTACAGCGCTCGGCTGCAATTTGAGCAGGCTCAGATTTTAGCAGCGCGTCTAGCCCACTTTTGCCCATGACTTTTTCTAGCATGTCATGGCCGCGGGCTAAGTTCTCGTCGTAGCGAGACTTTCTATACCACTGGCGAATACGGTTACGCGCGCCCGTACTCACCACAAAGTTTAACCAGTCGAGACTGGGGGTGGCTGTTTTTTTGGGTGATCACTTCTACAATGTCACCATTGTGCAGTTCCGTATCTAGGGTAACCATGCGACCATTCACCTTCGCGCCCGCACAGTGGTGACCGACTTCTGTATGAATTCGGTAGGCAAAATCTACTGGGGTGGCCCCTCGACCCAAGGGAATGACATCGCCGCCGGGCGTAAAGACATAGACCTCTTCATCGAATAAATTTTCTTTGACATCAGAGAGATATTCCTGGGCATCTTTGAGTTCATTTTGCCAGTCCAATAACTGGCGCAGCCAAGTGAACTTTTCTTCATTGCCACTGACGGGCGTATGGCTGTTGCCTGCCTCTTTATATTTCCAATGAGCGGCAATCCCATATTCCGCAATGTGGTGCATCTCCAATGTCCGAATTTGAACTTCGATGGGGCGACCGGAGGGGCCAATCACAACCGTGTGCAAGGACTGATATCGGTTGGGCTTAGGTAAGCCAATGTAGTCTTTAAATCGACCTGGAATCGGGCGGAACATGTTGTGAACAACGGCCAAAGCCCGGTAACACTCTTCGTTACTGTTGACGATCAGGCGAATGGCGGCAATATCATAAATTTCGCTAAATTCTTTCTGCTGCCGCTGCATTTTGCGGTAAATGCTGTACAGATGTTTGGGACGACCGCTGACATCTTCGCAATGGATGCCTAAGCTGACTAGACTTTCTTTGAGACTGTTGCTGACTTGATTTAAGCGATCTTCTCGATCGACACGTTTTTCAACAATGAGCTGTTTGAGCTGTTCGTACGCCTCAGGTTCTAGATACTTAAAGCAGAGATCTTCTAATTCCCACTTGAAGCGACCGATCCCTAAGCGGTTGGCCAGCGGTGCAAAAATTTCTATGGTCTCGCGGGCAATGCGCACCTGCTTGTCAGGGCGTAAATGCTCCAGCGTTCGCATGTTATGCAGGCGATCGGCCAGTTTGACAACGATGACGCGAATATCTTTGGCCATCGCCAAAAACATCCGACGGAAGTTTTCGGCCTGTTGCTCGGTTTTACTTTCAAAGTTGAACTTGGAAAGCTTGGTTACGCCTTCGACCAAGTGGCGAACTTCCGCGCCGAAAATAGCTTCGATTTCATCGGCGGTGACGTCCGTATCTTCGACAACATCGTGCAAAAACCTGCGGCAATCATGGCGCTGTTGCCACCGAGACTGCGCAATAGGCCAGCTACCGCAACAGGATGGGCAATATAAGGCTCTCCAGAAGCTCGCATTTGCCCCTTGTGGAGCTGATAGGCAAACTCAAAGGCGCGACAGACCAGTTGATTGCCGGTGACCGGAGAGGTGTTTAACTGGTCAATGCCAGCCTCTGTGATTTTGCCCGTGGCGTCGGTAGCGGCCACGGGCAAGGGGTCATCAACCTCCTGGGCTGCTTGTTCTATAAGGCAGGAAGATAGCCAATCGGGCAGCGAACAATCTTGAGGAATAGCAAGGGCTGTTGCGGTCATGGCTGACGATGAGGATTCAATAACGTTAGGTAAAGCAGAAATTAACTATCTGAGAATAAAAATCAATATTAGGAAAGACAATACCTTTTTTTGCGGTATCCCAATAGAAAGTTAAAACTAGAAAGTGAAAATAAAAATTTAAGTCATTAAGTCTAAATTGATAAGTCTAAATTGATAAGTCTAAATTTATGGTTGTTTATGGTTTCTAATACAAGCGCCTAATTTTGTAATTGCCCCGTCTGATGTCAAGTTTTGGCTGATCCAAGTTTTGGCTGATCCAAGTTTTGGCTGATCCAAAGTTTTGGCTGATCCGAGCGGGATGATTTTATCCCTGAGAGTTGATGAGACCTTCAACAGTTAAAGCTTTGAGTAAGGGCTAGATACGTTAGGGCTAGCAGGATTCCAAAAGCCATTTCAGACGGGCTCATCTGAACAGGCTGATTTAAACCCTATTGAGGCCAGATACTTAACTTTAAGAGGCCAGATACTTAACTTTAAATTAAGAATATTTTGGATGCAGATGCCTTGCCTTTAGATGCAGATGCCTTGCCTTTATGAGAGGAAGGTATAAAAAGTCGTGATTGCTTCATGATAAACAAAACTGTCACCCT
>JAAUPS010000050.1 GCA_012033015.1 Phormidesmis sp. RL_2_1 | reverse complement strand
ATACCAAATTTTTTTAAGCCAAAAAATTTTTAAGCCAAAATTTTTCAAGTCGGGCTTTATATACTCGCTTTTTGATTTTTTTCGACATTGTTTTTTTTGTACTCTGATATACAAAGCGCTAACAACTGCAATTGAGCCAGAGAGAATTGATTCAGGAAATTGCCTAAGCGTCATCAGGTGCCGTCAGTAATAACACCGAGAAGACTCTGTTCATATTGATTCAGATTCATGTTGACTCAAATCCATGTTGATTCAAATCCATGTTGACTCAAAGTTGATTAAAGCTGATTAAAGCTGATTAAAACTATTAACTCACCTAGCTCACCTAGCTCACCTAAAAGTTGGTTGCACGGGCTCATTGCATTACACGTAAAACAAAGACTATGAGTATGATCCATCCTTCTGAAACAATCTCAGATGAAGTCAACAGTTCTGATACATTAGAGGCTCTGATTGCATCGGTTAAAGCAGCCCAAGCGCAATACGCTAACTACTCTCAAGAACAGGTCGATCATATTTTTAAGATGGCTGCACTAGCGGCTAATACAGCACGATTGCCTTTGGCTAAGCAGGCTGTTGCAGAAACAGGCATGGGTGTTGTCGAAGATAAGGTAATCAAAAATCATTTTGCCTCTGAAATTATTTACAACAAATACAAGCACGAGAAAACCTGCGGCATCATTGAGGCTAATCCGACCTTCGGCATCCAAAAAATTGCTGAGCCTATGGGCATATTGGCAGGGATTGTACCTGTAACCAACCCCACGGCTACCGCCATTTTCAAGACCCTGATTGCGCTTAAAACTCGCAATGCGATTATTCTCTCTCCCCATCCACGGGCAAGGCTATGTACCATTGCCGCTGCCCGCATTGTGCTAGAAGCTGCTGTCAAGGCGGGGGCACCTGCCGCTATTATTGGCTGGATTGATCAGCCCTCGATAGAACTCTCACAGACATTGATGAGCCACACCTCGGTGAGTTTGGTGTTGGCCACAGGTGGCCCTAGCATGGTGAAAGCCGCCTATTCTTCAGGGCATCCTTCTTTGGGCGTGGGCGCAGGCAATACACCGGCGCTGATTGATGCCAGTGCCGATTTGAAAACGGCTGTTTCTTCGATTCTATTGAGTAAAACCTTTGACAATGGCATGATCTGTGCCAGTGAGCAGTCTGTAATTGCGGAGCACTCCGTGTATGACCGCATTAAAGAAGAGTTCTTGGGTCGAGGGGCTTATTTCACAACGCCAGAAGAACAACAGCGACTGGCCGATAAAATTTTGTTGAATGGCCGTTTGAATCCAGAGATTGTCGGCCAACCGGTTAGTGCATTGGCAGAAATGGTCGGCATCACAGTGCCCAAAAATACTCGTGTGTTGATTGCAGAAGTCGAAGAAATTGGCCCATCTGAGCCTTTGTCTTATGAAAAGCTAACGCCGATTTTAGCGATGTATCGGGCCAAGGATTTTGCCGATGGCTTGGACAAAGTGCAAAAGCTAGTGACGTTTGCTGGCCGAGGTCACACGGCGGTGCTGTATACCAAACCGGATAACGTAAGCCATATCCAACAGTTTGAGTCGCTAGTGGAAACTAGCCGCGTCTTGATCAATACACCGGCTTCCCAAGGGGCCATTGGAGACCTTTATAACTTCCGGCTAGATCCGTCTTTGACTTTGGGCTGCGGTAGTTGGGGAGGAAATTCTTTGAGCGCCAATGTTGAGCCACGTCACTTGCTGAATGTGAAAACGGTGGCCGAGCGGCGAGAGAATATGCTGTGGTTCCGGATACCGCCGAAGATTTACTTTAAGGCGGGCTCGTTGCCGGTGGCATTAGGCGAACTGAGCGATCGCCAGCGAGCTTTCATTGTCACCGACAAACCACTCTATGACTTGGGCATGACCAATATGGTCGAGGAGACTTTGGGTAGCATCGGGATCAAAAGCCAAATCTTTTATGACGTAGAGCCCGATCCATCTTTGGATACGGTGCAGCGGGGGCTAGCACTGATGCAACAGTTTAATCCCGATGTGATTATTGCGATTGGCGGGGGCTCACCTATGGACGCGGCCAAAATTATGTGGCTGATGTATGAGCATCCCGATATTGCCTTTGACGGATTGGCCATGCGGTTTATGGATATTCGCAAGCGGGTGTACGAGCTACCGCCGCTAGGGGAAAAGGCTATTTTGGTGGCGGTGCCAACGACTTCTGGAACGGGCTCAGAGGTGACTCCTTTTGCTGTGGTAACCGATCGCAAAAATGGCATCAAGTATCCGCTGGCTGACTACGCCTTGACGCCAACGATGGCGATTGTCGATCCGGATTTGGTGTTGCACTTACCCAAAGCGCTAACGGCTTTTGGTGGAGTAGATGCCCTGACCCATGCGTTGGAAGCCTATGTGTCGGTGATGGCATCTGAATTCACCAATGGTCTGGCGTTAGAAGCCATTCAACTCATCTTCAAGTATCTCCCTAGGGCCTATAGTGCTGGTAGCAATGATCCAGAAGCTAGAGAGAAAATGCACTATGCTTCGACCATTGCAGGGCTCGCTTTTGCCAATGGGTTTTTAGGCATTTGTCACTCGATGGCACACCAGCTAGGGGCGACTTTTCACATTCCTCACGGGCTAGCAAATGCTCTGATGATCTCCCATGTGATTCGCTACAACGCTACGGATGCGCCTTTTAAGCAGGCGACATTCTCGCAGTACAAGTATCCCAATGCGAAGTGGCGCTATGCGCAGGTGGCGGATCATTTGCATTTGGGAGGAGCTACCGATGATGAGAAGGTGAATCGGCTGATTGGGGCGATTGAACAGCTCAAGTCGCAGGTTGATATTCCGACGGCGATCGCATCGACTCTTACCCTTCCCGCCGATGAGTTTTATGCCCAAGTAGACAGCCTTGCCGACCATGCCTTTGATGATCAGTGCACCTTAGCTAACCCCCGCTATCCGCTGATCAGCGATTTGCGAGAGCTATTTATGCAGGCATATCGCGGAGATTCGCCTTTGGTAGTGGGTGCCCTTTCAGAGCGTCTGCGAGAAATCACCGACGCAACGGCAGAATCTGAGGCGGGAACCGCCGCTTGAAGGATGGTTTGAAGAGAAGGCGGATTGAATGTTTCGCTTTGCATGTTGGTCAATCGAATTGTTAATCAGGTAGGTATTGTATGGTTGCTACTCCCCTAAAATCATCGGCTTCAACCCCACAGCAGGCCAATCAAAAGGCCGATCAAAAGGCCGATCAAAAGGCCGCTAGCCAGAAAGCTTGGCATGGATTCACGCTGGGCGATTGGAGCGAGCAAATTGCCGTGCGCGATTTCATTCAACGAAACTATCGTCCGTATACGGGCGATCGCACTTTTCTAGCCGCTGCGACGCCTCGCACCCAACAGCTCTGGGCGCAGGTTTCGGTGCTGATGCGCCAGGAGCGCGAGCAGGGCATTTTAGATGCCGATACCGCAGTGCCTACAGGGATTACAGCTCACGCAGCAGGCTATATCGATGCTGGGTTAGAAGAAATTGTTGGGCTGCAAACGGACAAGCCGCTGAAACGGGCGATTATGCCGCTAGGGGGCATTCGAGTCGCAGAAAAGTCGCTCGAAGCCTATGGTATGAGATTGACCCGGCGCTCCACGAGATTTTTACCAAGTACCGCAAAACCCATAACGATGGCGTTTTTGATGCCTACACTCCTGAGATGCGCCTAGCAAGGCACGTGGGTATTATTACCGGCTTGCCTGATGCCTATGGTCGAGGGCGAATTATCGGTGACTACCGACGGGTGGCACTCTATGGCATTGACAGGCTCGTCGCGGATAAACAGGAGCAGCTCGCGGCAACCAACACCGCCACGATGTCTGAAGCGGTGATTCGCGATCGCGAAGAAATCAACGAACAAATTCGCGCCCTCAAAGAGCTGCAGGCAATGGCCGCCACCTACGGTCTAGATATCAGCCAACCAGCGATCAATGCCAAAGAGGCGATCCAATGGACATACTTTGGCTACCTCGGCGCGATCAAAGAACAGAACGGTGCCGCCATGTCACTGGGCCGGATTTCTACCTTTCTCGATATCTACATTGAGCGCGATCTAGCCAACGGCAGCCTCACCGAATCGGCAGCTCAAGAACTGATTGATGATTTGGTCATCAAACTTAGAATGGTCAGGTTCCTGCGCGCACCCGCCTATAACGAACTCTTTTCAGGCGATCCGGTATGGGTCACCGAAGCCATCGGCGGTGTAGGTGAAGATGGCAGGCCGCTCGTGAGCAAATCTAGCTTTAGATTTTTACAAACGCTGTATAACCTGGGGCCTGCGCCTGAGCCCAACCTAACGGTGTTGTGGTCAGCCCAAATGCCCACAGCCTTTAAACAATTTTTGCGCCCAAGTCTCCATCGACACCAGCTCCATTCAGTACGAAAATGACGACCTGATGCGCCCGTTCTATGGCGATGACTATGGCATTGCCTGCTGCGTGTCAGCCATGCGTATCGGTAAGCAAATGCAGTTCTTTGGCGCGAGGGTAAACCTAGCCAAAGCGTTGCTCTACGCCATCAATGGTGGTAAAGACGAAAAATCTGGACAACAGGTAGGGCCTATTACCGCACCGCTCACCGCCGATCAGCTCGACTATGATGAGGTAATGGCCAAGTTTGATAGCACCCTCGACTGGCTGGCAAATTTGTATGTGAACACGCTCAATGTGATTCACTTTATGCACGACAAGTACTGCTACGAGCGGTTAGAAATGGCGCTGCATGACCGTGAAGTGTTCCGCACCATGGCCTGCGGCATTGCGGGACTCTCAGTTGTGGGCGATGCCCTCTCAGCGATTAAACACAGCACTGTCAAAGTGTTGCGCAATCAGGACGGGCTTGCTGTCGATTACGAGCTTGAAGGTGACTATCCCAAATTTGGCAACAACGATGATCGCGTCGATAGCATCACGGCTGACTTGGTCAGTCGTTTTATGAATAAGATTCGCCAGTGCCCTACCTACCGTCAGGCCACTGCGACTCAGTCGATTCTGACGATTACTTCTAACGTGGTCTATGGCAAAAAGACTGGCAGTACGCCGGATGGTCGCAAGGCGGGTGAACCGTTTGGGCCAGGGGCGAACCCCATGCATGGCCGAGATACCAAAGGTGCGATCGCAGCCTGCGAATCTGTCGCCAAACTACCCTATGATGACGCCCAAGATGGCATTTCTTTTACCTTCTCGATTGTGCCCCAAGCATTAGGCAAACAGCCCAGCGATCAGATCAACAACTTGGTCGGCCTGCTAGATGGATATTTCCACAACACGGGTCATCACATCAACATCAACGTCCTCAACCGGCAGACCCTGCTCGATGCGATGGAACATCCGGAAGAATATCCGCAGCTTACCATTCGCGTGTCAGGCTACGCGGTAAACTTTATTAAGCTCACCCGCGAACAACAGCTTGATGTGATCAGCCGAACTTTCCATGAGCGGTTTTAACCAAGGTCGAATTCATTCCGTTGAAACCTGCGGCACTGTAGATGGGCCGGGAATTCGGTTTGTGATTTTCACCCAGGGCTGTCTTTTGCGCTGTCAGTACTGTCACAATCCGGATACCCGTGACCCTGATGGGGGGAAGCTAGTCACAGTAGATGAACTGGTTGAAGAAATTGAGCGCTATCGCGCCTACATGACATCATCTGGCGGTGGGGTGACGGTGTCAGGCGGCGAGCCGCTGTTGCAGCCTGAGTTTGTCAGAGAGATTTTTCGACGGTGTCAGGCATTAGGCATCCATACCGCATTAGATACCTCAGGCTTTCCTGATTTTGTCAGGTCAAAGCCTGTTCTCGATCATACCGACCTGGTTTTATTAGATATCAAATCATTCGATCCGGACACTTACCACCGGCTGACGCACGTGGCAATTGAGCCTACACTGCACTTTGCCAAATACCTCAGTGAAATAGGCAAGCCTACATGGATTCGCTTTGTGCTTGTGCCCAATCTCACCGACGCGCCTGAGAATATTGCTCAGCTCGCTCGGTTTGTCTCTAAGCTCAAAACAGTTGAAAAAGTAGAAATTCTCCCTTTTCATCAAATGGCCGCCTATAAGTGGGAAGCTCTCGGCTATGACTATGCGCTCAAGGAAACCCCCACACCGACACCCAAGCAAATTCAAAAAGCCGCTGATATTTTTGCTGAGAATGGTCTCAGCGTAGCGTAAGCGATCGCACCTTTAAGAAGCTCCTAGCGAGAAGCTCCTAGCGAGAAGCTCCTAGAAGATGGCACCTTAAAGTTGATCCCACATGACCTTTAAGCCGCCCGATAAAAAGCTGGAAATTTCCTGAATTCGCTCAGGCGGTAGTTCTTCTCTGACCGTTGAGAACACAGCAATCACAGCAGCCTCAGCCGTCACGTTTTTGGGCAGGCCACTTTCTTGACTAATGCGGTACAAAAAGGTCTCTGTATCTACCTTCAGGGCCGGTCGAAGTTTTGACAAAGCGGCGACAATTGGGTTGTCATCTTTCCACAAGCGGGCAATTCTCTCGTCATCAAAGGCTGCTTCTGTCCGTTCCGAGGCATCTGTACTCATCAAATCGCGCAGCGCCCGTAGGACAACGATAGTAACGTCTCTAGCATCGTAAATATCAGGCAAGTTAGATTTTTGCATGATTTTTTCTAAAAAAGCCTTTTCAGCAGGGCTCATGGTTTTTGATGGCATTTTTTTCTCCTTTTACTGGTTTTGATGTGTCTTAATTGATGTGTCTTAGCCTTTTGTCTTAATCTTTTTTCTTAATCTTTTGTCTTACTCTTTATGTCTTACTCTTTTGCTCTTAACTCTTTTGTCTACTTTTGCATCTGACTTTTGAGGTGTCTTGAGTCGTTTCTTGAGTCGTTTATTTTCGAGCAGTTGCCATCATCATACCGCCGTGGTTTTGTAATGAACTCTTGACTTAAGATTAAGATAAACAATGGTAGCGATAGATAATAGCGATCAAAACGCCCTAACCTTAACGACCCATCATCCTTATGCCTATTGCCCTTTCACGGAAGCACCTCAACTTTGTTAACAATCCTATTAAATTACTCTGTACAAAGTGAGGAAAATAGCAATCAACATTATGATGATTGCACGTAAGAGATTTCTCCAAAAAACTGGCTCCAAAAAACTGGCTTCAAACACTGGCTCCCAAAACTGGCTCAGAAGAGATCTTGCCAGCAGAAGATCTTGCCAACATCAGCTCTTGCCAACATCAGCTCTTGCCAACATCAGCTCTTGCCAACATCAGCTCTTGCCAGCAGAAGATATTCCAGCAGAAGATATCCCCAACACCTAAATCTACTGCGAGAAACTAGCCCAGAAAGATAAACCCAAAGAGATAAACCCAGAGAGATAAATAAGACACACATAACTTGGCTCAGCAAAAACTGGGCTCAGAAAAGTTTTGAACGCCATTTACCAGAACTGACTCCACTGGAGACAATGTCGCCATGAAAGCCCCCCAGTTTGCTACGCTTGATGGGAACGAAGCTGTTGCCCGAGTGGCCTATCGCCTGAATGAAGTTGTGGCGATTTATCCGATTACACCGTCTTCCCCGATGGCGGAGTGGGCGGATACTTGGTCTACTGCCGAGCATCCTAACCTTTGGGGCAGCGTGCCCACCATTGTGCAGTTGCAAAGTGAGGGTGGGGTAGCAGGTGCCCTCCACGGTGCTTTGCAAGCAGGGGCGATGACAACCACGTTTACCGCCTCTCAAGGGCTGCTGTTGATGCTGCCCAATCTCTACAAAATTGCCGGAGAACTAACGTCTTCAGCCATTCACATTGCGGCGCGATCGCTCGCTGCTCAGGGGCTCTCTATTTTTGGCGATCACAGCGACGTTATGGCTGCACGCATGACTGGCTGCGCCCTACTGTGCTCAGCTTCTGTGCAGGAAGCACAAGACTTAGCGGCGATCGCCACCCGCGCTACCTTGGCCAGCCGCATTCCTTTTTTGCATTTCTTTGACGGCTTTCGCACCTCCCACGAAGTGCAAAAAATTGAGCTGGTTGATGATGAACATTTGCGATCGCTGATCAGCTCTGCAGACATTTTGGCCCATCGTCAACGCGCCCTCACCCCCGATCGCCCGGTGATTCGCGGCACCGCTCAAAATCCCGATGTATACTTCCAAGCAAGAGAAACGGTCAATCCCTTTTATGCTGACTGCCCCGGCATTGTGCAGCAGGCCATGGACGATTTTGCCCAATTAACCGGGCGAGCCTATCACCTATTTGACTATGCGGGCCATCCACAAGCGGAACGGGTGATCGTCCTCATGGGCTCAGGCTGCGAGAGCGTGCATGAAACCGTCGATTATTTGGTCGGCCAGGGTGAAAAAGTGGGCGTCATTAAGGTGCGGCTGTATCGGCCCTGGAAGATAGAAGACTTTATCGCAGCGCTACCCGAGTCAACACAAACCTTAGCGGTGCTAGATCGCACGAAAGAGCCGGGCAGCTTAGGCGAGCCGCTGTATCAGGATGTGGTCAATACCTTGGTGGAGAGCGATCACCTCCACATTCGCGCAGTAGGTGGGCGCTATGGGCTCTCTTCTAAAGAATTTACGCCAGCGATGGTGAAGGCTGTTTTTGATAACTTGGTTCAACCTGTACCCAAAAACCATTTTACAGTTGGCATTGTCGATGATATTTCCCATACCTCTTTAACGCTCGATGCAGCCTTTAATATTGAATCTGACTCAGTGGTGCGGGCAATCTTTTATGGTTTGGGCTCTGATGGTACGGTAGGTGCCAACAAAAACTCTATCAAAATTATTGGCGAAGAGACTGAAAACTACGCCCAGGGCTATTTTGTTTATGATTCCAAAAAGTCTGGTTCGGTGACTGTTTCCCATCTTCGATTTGGCCCTGCGCCGATTCGCTCGACCTACTTGATAGAAGAGGCCAACTTTGTCGCCTGCCATCAGTGGGAATTTGTGGATAAATATGACATTCTCAAAGCGGCCAAAGTAGGCGCAACGGTACTCCTGAACAGTCCTTTTAACCCAGCAGAAACTTGGCAACAGTTACCAGAACGCCTGCAGGAAATTGTCTTAGAAAAACAACTCCGGCTGTACAGTATTGATGCCTCGCGGGTGGCTCGTGACGCGGGCATGAAAGGCCGCATCAATACCGTTATGCAGGTATGTTTTTTCGCGCTGGCAAACGTATTGCCTCGATCAGAAGCAATCGCTCAAATTAAACGTGCCATCCATAAAACCTACGGTAAAAAAGGCGATGCGGTGGTGCAGATGAATCTGAACGCGGTAGATCAAGCATTGGCATATTTGATGGAGGTGCCTACCGGCCCAGACACCGCTCATGCAGACACCGCTCATGCAGACACCCCTATAAGCGACACCGCTATAGGCGACACTTCTATAAGCACTGTAGTAAGCACTGTAGAAGGATCACCCTACACCACAGTTTCAACGGCAGCACCTGCTTTCGTGCAAGACGTGCTAGGTCGGATGATGGCGCGCCAAGGCGACGACTTACCGGTCAGTGCATTGCCCTGTGATGGCACTTACCCTACAGGCACCACTCAATGGGAAAAACGCAATATTGCAGCGGAAGTACCGGTTTGGGATGAGGATGTGTGTGTGCAATGTGGCAAGTGCGTGATGGTCTGTCCCCATAGCGTTATCCGAGCTAAGGTTTACGCCCCAGAGCAGCTCGCGGATGCGCCTACCGCTTTTAAAAGTACTCAGGCGCGCGATCGCACCTGGCACGATTTGCGCTTTACCCTACAAGTGGCTGCCGAAGACTGCACAGGCTGCGGCATTTGTGTGGAGATTTGCCCTGCCAAAAACAAACTAGAACCGCGCCTTAAAGCCATTAACATGGCCCCGCAATTGCCCATTCGAGCCCAAGAGCGAGAGAATTGGGACTTTTTCTTAAAGTTACCCAACCCCAAGCGCACCGAGCTGAATCTGCATAAAATTAATCAACAGCAAATGCAGGAGCCGTTGTTTGAATTTTCTGGGGCCTGTGCAGGCTGTGGGGAAACGCCCTATCTCAAGCTAGCGACGCAGCTATTTGGCGATCGCATGTTAATCGCCAATGCCACGGGCTGCTCCTCCATTTATGGCGGTAATTTGCCCACCACTCCTTGGACTTTCAATGCCGACGGTCGGGGGCCTGCTTGGGCAAATTCATTGTTTGAAGACAATGCCGAATTTGGCTTTGGGTTTCGAGTGGCGCTCGATCAGCATATCGCACAGGCAAGCGACCTCCTCAAAACTTTAGCCCAACGAGCAGAGTCTCCCATTCCTGCCGAACTCAGTGAAGCGCTAATCAGCACACCGCAAGCCAATGAAGCTGATATTGAAGAACAGCGCGATCGCGTAGCCCAACTCAAACATTATCTTAGCCAGTGGCAAGCACAGGCTAGTTTACCGGCTGATTTGAGCCAACAGATTCAAAACTTAGCCTCTCTTGCCGACTACCTTGTCAAAAAAAGCGTCTGGCTGATTGGGGGAGACGGCTGGGCCTATGACATTGGCTATGGCGGCCTCGATCATGTCATGGCCAGCGGTCGCAACGTCAACATTTTGGTACTCGATACCGAAGTCTATTCCAACACAGGCGGCCAAATGTCCAAATCGACCCCCAAAGGAGCCGTAGCCAAGTTTGCCGCCGGGGGTAAGCCTGCACCCAAAAAAGACCTCGGCCTCATGGCCATGACCTACGGCAACGTGTATGTTGCCAGCGTCGCCATGGGCGCGCGTGACGAACATACCCTGCGAGCCTTTATCGAAGCTGAATCCTATGATGGCCCATCGTTAATTGTGGCCTATTCCCACTGCATTGCCCATGGCATCGACATGCAAAAGGGTATGCAGCAACAGCAAGCAGCCGTTGACTCTGGTCGCTGGCTACTCTACCGCTATGATCCACGTCGGGCAGATCAAGGAGAAAATCCATTATTGCTCGATTCCCGTAGCCCTAAGCTACCCGTAGAAGCTGCCATGTCTCGTGAAAACCGCTTCAAGATGCTCTCTCGCAGCCATCCAGCCGCTGCTAAAACGCTGTTCAAAGAAGCCCAAGCCGATGTCAACGCCCGCTGGCAAATGTATCAATATCTGGCGGCTCGCCCCCACCACCTTGACACTTAGCCACCACCTTGACACTTAGCCACCACCTTGACACTTATGGACTTAACCACCACCTATCTAGGACTGCACTTGCGATCGCCGCTCGTCATCGGCGCAGCAATGCCCCTCAGCGACGACCTCGACACCCTCAAACGGTTAGAATCAGCCGGTGCCGCCGCCATCGTATTGCATTCTGTGTTTGAAGAAGAAATTCACCAAGACGCGCTAGAGCTACACCAGCATCTTGAAAGGGGCACCCACAGCTTTGCCGAATCTCTCACCTACTTTCCAGAGCCTGAAACGTTCCACAGCGGCACCGACCAATATCTAGAACATATTCATCAGGCCAAAAAGAGTTTAAGCATTCCCATTATTGCCAGTCTCAACGGCACTTCTATGGGCGGATGGACAGCCTACGCCCAAAACATCGAACAGGCTGGTGCCGATGCACTCGAACTCAATCTCTACGCTATCCCCACTGACCCAAACTGTACAGGCGCGCAGGTCGAAGAACAATATCTAGACGTTGTCCGCCAGGTAAAAGCTCGAGTCAATCTCCCACTGGCCGTTAAGCTCAGCCCCTTTTTCAGTAGCCCAGCCAACATGGCCAAGCGCCTCACAGAATCTGGAGCCGATGCGCTGGTACTCTTCAACCGCTTTTACCAGCCCGATATCGACATCGAATCTCTAGAAGTCCAGCCCCATCTCCTATTGAGTTCTCCTCAAGAAATGCGCTTGCCCCTCCACTGGATTGCGCTGCTCCACGGTCGAATTTCAGCTGATCTAGCGGCCACCAGCGGCATTCACAATGCTCTAGATGTGGTGCGATTGTTGATGGCCGGAGCCACCGTCACCCAGCTTGTCAGTGTGCTGCTAAGACATGGCATTGCCCATCTCACTACCCTCGAAAAAGATCTCATAGCGTGGCTGAGCCAACATGAATACACCTCACTCTCGCAGTTGCGAGGCACCATGAACCAGCTCAAATGTCCAGATCCTAGCGCCTTTGAGCGGGTACAGTATATGAAAACGCTGCAAACCTATCATCCGTACTGGGCTGTCAGAGAAGATCCCCTTGTAGATCCAGATGTGATGCCCGAGCCCCTTCAACTACCACAGCCATAGCTAGCACTCACAAGCTAAAACCATAACAACAGCCATTGCCCATCTCTCAAAAAGTCATCTGGTCATCTGATGAACGGTCTGCCTCAAGCATTTTTGAGGCAGACCGTTTTTCAAGTCAAGTCTATGCAAGTCAAGTCTATGCAAGTCAAGTCTATGCAAGTCAAGTCTATGCAAGTCACTTGAACAACATCTTCAAGACAGCGCCTTCAAGACAGCGCCTTCAAGACAGCGCCTTCAAGACGTTACGTTTAGAACGGCCATTGCCAATTCACGAGTTCATCTTTGTCTTTGCCATATTCAAAAGCATAGTTGAGATTCTCCGTAATCGCATCCTTCATCCGTTCTTTCACGTGCGCCGCCGCTGCCCCAAGCTTGGGCACTCGATCAATCGCATCAATCACCAAGTTAAAGCGATCAATCTGATTGCGAATAGCCAGCTCTAGCGGTGTGTTGATATTGCCTTTTTCCTTGTAGCCGCGCACATGAATGCGCTCTTGAGCGGTACGGCAATACGTGAGCTTATGAATTAGCCAAGGATAGCCATGAAAGTTGAAGATGACCGGCTTATCTGGGGTAAACAACGTATCAAAATCTACGTTGGACAGACCATGGCTATGATCTTTCGGATTCATCAATTTATACAAATCCACCACATTGATAAACCGTACCTTTAGCTCCGGAAACTCTTCTCTTAAAATGGCAGTTGCGGCCAGTGCTTCCATGGTAGGAATATCACCGCAGGAGGCCATTACCAAATCTGGATTTTCCGGATTAGCAGCCGCCGAATCGGTTGCCAGATCAGGCGCATCATTACTTGCCCAATCCCAAATACCAATGCCCTTGGTGCAATGCTTAATCGCCTGCTCCATGGTCAGATACTGTAAATGCAACTGTTTATCGGCCACAATCACATTCACATAATCCGTGCTGCGCAAACAGTGATCAGCCACCGACAACAAACAGTTCGCATCCGGTGGCAGATAAATTCTTGTCACATCTGGGCTCTTGTTGGTCACCAGATCAATAAATCCTGGATCTTGATGGCTAAAACCATTGTGATCTTGCCGCCAAACGGTGGATGAGAGCATGATATTGAGAGAAGAGACGGGGGCTCGCCAAGACACTTCGTTTTTAGAAATATCCAACCATTTGGCATGTTGGTTAAACATTGAATCCACCACATGGGCAAAGGCTTCATAGGTGTGGAAAAAGCCGTGACGACCGGTCAACAAATAGCCTTCTAGCCAGCCCTGTAAGGTATGCTCACTGAGCATTTCCATCACCCGTCCATCCGGTGAAAGTTCACCCCCATCGGCATCTTCGGGCAGGTAGTCTGCTAGCCATGTTTTTTTGGTGACCTCATACACATCGTTCAGACGGTTAGAAGCGGTTTCATCTGGGCCAAACAGGCGAAAGTTCGTCATATTGTTGGCCATGATATCTCGCAAAAATTGACCTAATAGCCGCGTGTTACCGACTCTGATCGTAGCAGGCTTCTCTATGCTCACGGCATAGTCTTGGAAAGCAGGCATTTTTAGCGCTTTGCGCAAGCGGCCCCCATTGGCATATAGGTTGGCGCTCATTCGCTGTTTGCCGCTAGGCGCAAGTTCTTTGAGTTCGGGGATCAGTCGCCCGTTTTCATCAAATAACTCTTCGGGGCGATAGCTGCGCATCCAGTCTTCTAATATTTTGAGATGGCCCTCTGTTTCCATGCTGCCCATAGGCACTTGGTGCGATCGCCACAGCCCTTCCACTTTGTGACCATCGACCTCTTTTGGCCCAGTCCAGCCCTTGGGCGATCGCAGCACAATCATCGGCCACAAAGGTCTCTCCGGCGCTGCCTCAGTGCTTCTCGCCCTCGCCTGAATCGCTCGAATTTGACTAATGCACTCTTCCATGACAGTGGCCATTTTGGCGTGCATCATCTCAGGATCGTCACCTTCGACAAAATAAGGAGTATACCCATAGCCTTCAAAGAGACTGTTCAACTCCCGATGAGAAATACGCGAGAGAATAGTAGGATTGGCAATTTTATAACCGTTGAGATGCAGAATCGGCAGCACCGCACCATCGCGCTTCGGATTGAGAAACTTGTTAGAATGCCACGAAGTGGCCAATGGCCCGGTCTCTGCCTCACCATCACCGACAGCCACCACCGTGATCAGTTCAGGTGCATCTAGCACTGAGCCGTAGGCATGGGAAAGGCTATAGCCCAGTTCACCCCCTTCATGGATAGATCCTGGCGTTTCTGGCGTGCAGTGACTGCCAATATGTCCTGGAAAAGAGAACTGCTTAAAAAACTTTTTCAACCCGGCTTCATCTTCACTTTTATCTGGATACACCTCCGAGTAAGTCCCTTCGAGATAAACCGGCCCTAAAATGCCCGGTGCACCATGCCCAGGCCCAGCCATAAAAATAACGTTGAGATCGTATTTTTTGATCAACCGGTTGAGGTGTACATACATAAAACTGAGCCCAGGGCTCGTTCCCCAGTGTCCCAATAGCCTGGGTTTGAGGTGATTTATCGACAAGGGTTCTTTGAGCAGCGGATTGTCCTGCAAGTAAATCATGCCAACAGACAAATAGTTACAGGCGCGCCAGTAGGCGTGCATTTTTTGCAGTTCTTCTGAACTAACAGTGGTAATTGTAGAAGTTGTTTGAGTAGTTGACAGAGTCATGAAAATTCCTAATGAACTGACAAAAAGAGTAGTCGAAAATGGCCGCCAAACATATCAACGGCATCACGCTACTTCAGCGTGCCTGCAGTGCTCAAATTCTCCTGTTAAATACAATACTAACGAAGATTAAAAAGATTATGAAAACATTAAGACTGTATCAGCTACAACACTCTAACTGGCTAGGTTTGCAAAGATAGGAATTTTCAGAATTTTAAATTGTTGAATATTTTTCGAGATATTTTTTGAGATATTTTTTGAGATATTTCTAGGCACTCTGAATAGCCGAAATACCTTCTCACTTTGAAGCATCTTCTCATCTAGACAGTATCTTCTAACAAAATCAACCGCAGTGGATCTAAAAAGACTTTCCAAGGAAGGGGATGATCTTTCATCGTCCACCATTTTTCTTTGAAGACTTCTACTTGGATGTGATAGTCATGTTCGCTGATAGGCGGACAATGCAGTTTTAAAAACAGGGTCATACGATGGGGTGTCTCACTAGTCGCCGCTAGCCAACAGCGGAAGATATTGACCTGTGGCATGGTTTCTGGCGTGGTTTCTGGCGTGGTTTTTGGCGTGGTTTCTGGAGCAGATTCTGGAGAAGCTTCTGGGGCCATCAGGAAAGCCACTTGATGGGCACGAATGCCGATATGTGTGAGATTTTTGGGTAGTGGTTCGACAATATTGAGGAGGCATTGCCACTGTAGGGCCTCTACTTGGTGAGGGCCACGGGCCACAGCAGGGGAGAAATTTTTGCAGCCGGTGAGCTTAGCAATAGCCATTGTTCTGGGCTGCTCAAAGATATGATGCTTGGGGCCATAAGCCATCACCTTACCGCTTTCGATCACAAGCAAACGATGGCAAAACCGGTAGGCTTCTTCTAAATTATGGGTGACTAGCAGGGTAATGCCGTGATAATGCTGAAGCCGGATAATTAACTGTTGCTCAATTTGGCTGCGCAGATGGGTATCAAGTGCTGAAAAGGGCTCATCTAGGAGTAAAACTTCAGGTTGACTAGCTAATGCCCGTGCTAAAGCTACGCGCTGTTGTTGGCCGCCTGACAGTTCGTGGGGGTAGCGATGGGCCAATGACTCAAGGTGTACAGCAGTGAGCTGTTGATGCACGATGGCTGCGATTTGAGCAGGGCCAAGCTGACGGCGATGCAAACTAAAGGCAACATTCTGAGCAACCGTGAAGTGAGGAAACAGGGCATAGTTTTGAAAAAGAATACCGACTTTGCGATCGCAACTCGGCAGGTCAATCCCTAGCGCTGAGTCAAACAACACGCGGCCATTGAGCACGATGCGGCCCGCATCTGGTGTGGCTATGCCCGCAATGCATCGCAAAATCAAGCTCTTGCCCGCACCAGATGCGCCCAAAAGACCGAGCGAATGTTGATCGTCTGTGACAAAGTTGACGTTTAGGCAAAAGCCAGGGAGTTGCTTACGAATGTTGACTTCTAAATGAACCTTAAAAGGAGAAGACGCATCGGTAACAGGACGGGTTATTTGGCCTGCTAGCTTTTTCAATCGCAGCAGTTTTTTGAGGTTTTGCCTCAAGGCTTTGGGCCTGAAAAGAATAAAGCCTTGAGGCTTTACAGATTGTCCACGATTAGAAAATCTGTTGACGCATACAATAGCCCCTAAAGAGAGAATAAGAATCACAGATGACCAAAGTGCGGCTTCACGAAAGTCGCCGCCTTCTACTGCAAAGTAGATGGCCATCGGCAGGGTTTGGGTACGGCCCGGAATGTTGCCTGCGAGCATGAGCGTAGCGCCAAACTCGCCTAGGGCACGGGCAAAAGCAAGCGTGGTGCCTGCTAAAAGACTCGGTAGGGTCAGCGGCAGCGTAATGGTGCGAAACACACTGAATTCGGAAGCCCCTAAGGTTCTAGCAGCTCGCTGGAGGCTAGGATCAATTTGCTCGAATGCGCCTAGGGTGGTTTTGTACATTAATGGGAAGGCGACTACGGTGGCCGTCAGCACGGCGGCATACCAGGTGAACACGACGTTCATCCCTAGGTGGGAGAGCACCAACCCAAATGGCCCGTTTTTGCCCAGCAGCAGCAACAGTAAAAAGCCCAGCACGGTGGGCGGGAGCACGAGGGGGGCGAGAAATAGGCTGTCTAGAAGCGATCGCGCGCGTCCTCGGTAGCGCTGCATGAAATGGGCGGCGGCAATGCCAAGGAAGAAGGTGATGAAAGTGGCGATCGCAGCGATTCGTAGAGATATCCAAAGCGGGGAAAGATCGAGCATGGGGCGCTAGGGATAAAGGGGCTAACTTTGGCCAAAGCCGAATGTTTGGAAGATCTTTTGGGCGGGTGGTGTGGTGAGGTAGTTGATGAAGGTTTGAGCGGCTTCAAGGTTCGCAGAGTTTTGAACGATCGCAATGGGATAGACGATTGGTGAGTGAGTATCGGCAGGTACGGTTAGAAGAACTTTAACCTGACGAGAGAGAACGGCATCGGTAGCATATACCATACCTAACTCGGCGTTACCACTTTCAACAGCAGATAACACGCTGCGTACGTTGTTACCAAAGACGAATTTAGGCTGTAAAGCCTCCAAGAGAGCGAGTTTTTGAATACTTGTTCGGCGTATTCTCCGGCGGGAACACTGCGAAATTCACCGACGGCAAAGCGGCTAATGTCGGCATCTTTGAGCTGAGAAAGCGCTGTAATATCGATAGTGGAGTCGATAGGGGCGATAAGTACAAGACTATTTGTGAGAAGATTTTGGCGAGACGCTGTAACAATGAGACCTTTTTCAGCTAGAGCGTCCATTTGCTTCGTGGCTGCCGAGAAAAAAATGTCGGCAGGAGCGCCTTGCTCAATCTGCTGCTGCAGTGCCCCAGAAGCGCCAAAATTGTAGTCTATAACAATGTTCGGGTAGGCGGCGCTGAACTGAGGGGCCATTTCCTCTAAGGCATCTTGGAGACTAGCCGCTGCCGATACAATAATATTAACCGGCACTGCAGATTGGCCCTGGGTAGCAGTTGGTTGGCTGGTTGTATTGCAGGCGATTGTAGAAAAAGATAACAATAGGCCGAACAGAAAAGCAATGATAAATGGACGACGTTTCATGGGTGTTCTGAACGGTAGGGTTTAGTTTTTTAAAACCAATGCCTAGGGTATCTGTGCCTAGGATGTCTGTGCCTAGGATGTCTGTGCCTAGGATGTCTGTGCCTAGGGTATCTATGACTGCTGTTGGGATTGGCCTTGGGGTTTCAATCCTAACTGTTGGGCCAATTCACGGGCGATAAATATTAAAAACTTAGCCGCATCCGGATTATCCTGGTGGGCAAAATAGCTCGCCGTTTGCATGAGAGATTGTACGAATCCGGCATCCAATAGCTCTGGTTCAGTGTTGAGAATGGTCGGTTCTTCGCCATTGGGGCAGTCGAGCAGTCGATCAATCAGGGCAAAGTAGCGAGATTGACGGGCATCGGGTGTGGACATTTCAGGGGCAGAAGACGATGAGGTAGTCATGGTTTTAGGGGTGAATGTTGTAAATGACTAGGCAACAGAACTGGGAACTTGATACTCCGCAGGCAGGCTATCAGGGATAAGCGATGGGTAGGCGGGCTCTAAGTCTTTGAACAGAATGCTGCTGAGATAGCGTTCACCAAAGCTAGGCTGGATTGCGACGATCAGCTTTTCAGCATTTTCGGGGCGTTGGCCAACTTGGATCGCGGCGGCTAAAGCTGCACCGGTCGAAATGCCTGAGAGTATGCCTTCTTCGCGGGCCAGCCGACGGCTAAAAGCAATCGCAGCTTCATCGGCAACAGCGACAATTTCATCAATGAGATCAACTTGGAGCACATCTGGGACAAAACCTGCACCGATACCCTGAATTTTGTGAGGCCCAGGGCTACCACCTGCTAGTACAGGGCTGGCGGCAGGCTCTACGGCGATCGCCTGCACAGTCTCTTTATAAGCTTTAAGCTTTTCAGCAATGCCAGTTATTGTTCCGCCTGTTCCGACACCTGCAACGACAATATCTACTTTGCCATCGGTATCAGCCCAAATCTCTTCTGCAGTGGTTTCCCGATGAATTTGGGGATTAGCCGGATTTTTGAACTGCTGAGCATAAAGGCATTGGGTAGCCGAGCGGCAATTTCTTCGGCAGTTGAAATGGCACCTTTCATCCCTTGATTCCCAGGGGTGAGCACCAGCTCTGCGCCATAGGCTTTCAGCATCGCTCGCCGTTCGGTGCTCATGGTTTCGGGCATCGTGAGAATCAAACGATAGCCCTTAGCAGCAGCGACCATCGCTAGGGCGATACCCGTGTTGCCAGAGGTCGGTTCTACCAATACCGTTTCACCAGGGGTAATGGTTCCTGCAAGTTCAGCCGCTTGGATCATATTGGCCCCGATTCTATCTTTTACAGATGCTGCCGGGTTCATGCCCTCTAGCTTGAGTAAAATTTGCGCAAGGCAGCCCTCGGATTGGGGAATACGATTGAGCTGCACCAATGGGGTTCGGCCAATGAGTTGGGTGATATCTTTAGCGACCTGCATTACGTTCTCCTAATTCCTAATACTGAGATATTTGAGATATTGAGACTACTAATATTTAGATCTTTAGTGTAGCGATAGTGAGGTGTTTCTAGCACGCTAAAACTAACAAGGTAAAACACGTTTATGAAACGGTAGCTAAAACTACCTTTTTTCTTGAATTGGGTTTGCTATTGTGATCGAGCAACAAGTTTTTGAGAAATCTTGAGAAGTATTGCTTGATGAACACTTGATTAACAATATTCCTCAAGCCAATATTCCTCAAGCAATACTGATAAATCAATCTCTCAAGAACAATCAACTCGAGGTTTTCTATGAAGATTAGTGCTCGTAATGCGTTGAAAGGAACCGTTAAGTCTATTACGCCAGGAACCGTAAATACGGAAATTGTTATTGAGGTGGCCCCTGGAATAGAGGTTGTTTCAATGATTACCAAGGCATCATCTGACGGCCTAGGATTAAGTGTAGGTAGCGAAGCCTATGCAGTGATCAAAGCTTCGGATGTGATGATGGCTGTAGACTCGTAAGCTAGCGACTCATCTTAAGATTCAGTTTGCTAGCTTAAAGTCATCAGATATCAAGTCATCAAATCTCAAGGCATTAGATATCAAGGCATTAGATATCAAGCCATCAGATATCAACAGCTCAAGGCCGCCGTCGAGCCACAATATTGTAAATGTGCCAGTATTTTTCTTCTCCTAGTGCGGTTTTTCCGGGATGTTCCTCTTCGTCCAGCAGCTCAATGTCAAAGGGAATGAGAAGCTGTTCGACTTGCGATCGCGTGTGATGGCTGCGATTAGGATAGGCAATCCAAGAGTCACGATCACCAAACAAATGTCCACAAAATCGGCCACCGGGCCGCAGCGCCTTCACAATCTTCTCCCATAGATCGAGGAAATGCTCTGGTGGGCAAAAAGGCAGACAAAAGCTAGCGTTGAGCAAATCGATATGGCTCGGTAGTGCTAATGTTTCAAATCGCTGTACCTGTGTCGTTAGGCGGTTGAGAGCAATATCCTGACGCTGCTGTAGCTGCTCAATTGCCTCTAGCTCGCCATCAATTGCCAAAACCGACCAGTTTCGCCTGAGCATCTCCACCGTGTCGCGGCCATTGCCGCAGCCTAAATCGACTGCAAATCCAACAGCTTTATCTGCGAGTTGATCTGCTGATAATAGCGACCATTCAGAGGCGAAAGCATCTAACGCCGCTATTAGCGTTTCTCTCGGCGGACGATTTGCCACCGCTTGGTAATATTGATGCCAGGGGTGATGAGATGATGGATGAGATGATGGGAGTTGTGATCGCACATCTCCATTCAGTTCAGTTTTAGGATGCATACCGTTCTCCTCTAGGTCACCATCTCCTCTGGGTTACTATCTCTTTGATCGCAACGTCAGGATGCATTCTAAGGATGCATTCTGACGTTGCCAGTCGAGTTGCCAGTCGAGTTGCCTGTTGGCCGATAACGGCTAGGGCCGATAAGACGATCCTCAGCAACTCGACAGATAATAACTCACCATCAATTTGATCTGAGCGCTAGGCTGCCAGAGCCGGAAAGTCATTTCTTAACAGTGCCAGCCAATCTGCAATCCGCTGATCTGTTTTATCGCTTTCATTGACTTCATCAAGCGGTAGGCCCACAAACTTGCCGTCTCGAATAGATGAAGACTGCTCAAAGGAATAGTCTTCGGTTGAGACAGCGCCCACGAGCTTTGCGCCCAAGGATTTGAACTGATCATAAAGGGTTCCTAAGGCCCCAACAAAATGTTTACCATGCCCATTACAATCGCCCGCACCAAATAGTGCAATGGTTTTGCCAGAGAAATCGGGCTTGTCAATCTCCATATCAAACAGTGGTTCGCGCCAGTCATTTTGGACTTCACCAGCGCCCCAAGTTGAGCAGCCCAGCAGCAGATAATCGTACTTTAAAAGATCATCTACATCGTCAAAATCTTCCTCCATACTGAACAAATCGCAGATATCTTCGCCAATGGCTGCTTGTATTTTCTCTGCAATCTCTTCTGTAACACCAGAGGTACTACCGTAAAAAATTCCAATGGTTGCCATTTTTCTTGACTCCTACCATTACAAATGTTAGAAACAAACTTTTGAAATACACTCGGAAAGCAAACGGTTAAACCAAACGGTGAAACCAAACGCTTGCGCTTATGAATGAGGTGCGGGTTAATAGATGCGAGTTAATAGATGCAAGTTAATAGGTGCGAGTACGCACGTAAATCGCCTGAATCATTGCTTGGGTCAGCGCTGTCGTACCCTTACGGGTACGCACCACAAAACGAGGAAAGCGTTGCTCTAAGGTAATAGATGTACCGGGTGATAGACCTAGCCGCCTAATTTGATCCGCTACTAGCGGGTCATTGTCTCGCACTCGAGCAACAACACCCCGTTCCCCCACATGCAGCAAACTAAGAGAAGCACCCGATATTGTAAAACCAGTGAACATAGACCGTCTCTAACCCTCTGAAATGTCTGAACCCAATGATGAAACGATGCGATCGCACACCGCTATAAAACAACGACACCTAAATCAAATAGGCTTCCATGTGAGTTTTGATCGTCAGATCCGAACGTGGATAGCTCGAACATAGAACCATAAAACCTTTGGCAATTTGCTCATCATCTAGGAAAGATTGATCTTCTTGATCGATTTCTCCTTCAACAATTTTGCCAACGCAGCTAGAGCAAGCCCCTGAGCGACAGGTATAGGGCAGCTCAATATCATTATCTTCCGCTGCATCTAAGATATAAACATCGTCATCTACCGGAATCGTGACATCGATTTTGCGTTTTTTGTTGATCAAACGAACTTGATACGTGGTCATGATGAGTCTCCTAATGTATTCAAGGGATAATGGAATGTATTCAAGAGATAACGGATCAAAACGACAGTGAACAAGAGTGCTGCAGCAGAAAGCTTAAGTACAGGGCACGCCCTCCGGGCCACAGTCGCCAGCTTGGAAAGATTTGCCGCAGCCACAGGTATCAGTAGCATTGGGATTAGTAAACTTAAAACCACTTTCCAGCAAACTATCGATGTAATCCACCACAATGCCATCGAGCAATGGCGAACTTTTCGGATCGACAAAGACCTTCAGACTACCGACTTCGGTCACTTCGTCATCAGGGTTAGGGGCATTGGCAATTTTGATATCGTATTCGTAGCCATTGCAGCCACCGTCTTTAACGGCAAATCGAATGCCTCGAGTCGGCGTCGGATTGGGAGTACCTCTGACAAAGGTGCGCAAGCGGAGTTCAGCAACTTCAGTGAGAGTAACGGTCATGGGAATCTCCTTGTGAGTATGGTTGGGATGGGTGTTACTTTGATGAGTACGGTTGGGATGAGTACTGCTGAGATGAGTACTGCTGAGATGAAAGTTTTTGAGAATATTGCTGTGAGTATGGCTTGAGATTTTGTTGATGCCTTTGGGAGTACTGGGGACAACCAGAATATTGAGGACAACCGGAATACTGAGGGCAAGAATATTGAGCGCAGGCGGCGCGCTCTGCGAGTAATTGATGCTTTTCCAGGATCACGGGATATAGCATGACACCTAACAAAATCAGGCTTTTGACAAGAACAGAAGCTGTGGTTAGCCCTGCGATTAGACAGATCACACCGACCAGACCAGCTAGCACACGACTAACATCGTTAGGATGGGTCTGTGCAAATCGCAAAGAGACCACTGTCAGGCTCAGGAAAATAAACGTCATCAAGGACATAGGTCAAAAGGGTAATTCAGCAGGAAGCAACCGGGATAGGCATGGTTAGGGGCGCAGATAAAGTGCGAGGCGCAGGGCCACAAACAGGGCAGTTAGGATCGTGATAAGGACGGCGCTTAGCGAATTCAGCGCGAGCCAAATCCATGGTCAGAAGCTGACCTAAGAGCGGTTCTCCTAATCCTGTAATCAGCTTGATGGCCTCTAGCGCAGCAAGGCAGGCAAGCGTACCGGAAACAGCGCCGAGCACCCCAAAGCCCCAGCGATCCCATGTGGGTTTTTCAGGAAAGAGACAGGTAAGACAAGGTGTTTTTCCTGGCACAATGGTGGTGAGATAGGCTTCCATGCTATTCATAGCGGCCTCTACCATCGGCTTGTTTTGACGCACGCAGGCGGCATTGAGCAAATCTCTCTCTTTGAAGTCAAAGGCACAGTCGAGGGCGATATCGGCTGGCTGTAGCAAGGCATCAATGTTGTTGTCTGTGACATATTCACAAACGGCCTCAATTTCGATGTCGGGGTTGAGTTTGGTGAGCGTTTCTTGGGCCTTGAAGACCCGAGGGTGGCCCACCCAATCATCCGTCATCAGAACCTGGCGGTTGAGATCATCGCGTTGAAGATCGCCCCCTCTGACAAGAATCAGTTTCCCGACTCCCGCCACCGCCAAGTATAGGGCTGCAGTTCCCCCTAATCCGCCTACGCCGGTGACTAGGGCCGTCGTATTTTTAAGCTGAATCTGTCCGGCTTCACCAAGCCCCGGCAGCATCATTTGACGCCGATAGCGTTCGACCTCCGTAGGCGTTAGCACAGTAGATGTCGGCACAGTAGACGTTGGCACAGTAGACGTCAGGGGCGTACTCATGATTCCACTTCAATATCGGAGAGCATCACCACGTTTTTAGGCGTGTCTTTAAACACTTTGAACAGCTTTTGTTCTACTGACGAAGAGGTCAAAAATAGGTCGTAAGCGGTTTGCAGTGCTTGCCGATAAGCGCTGAGCGTTTGGGCCTCATCCTGGCTGGTATCGATATCTTGCACGAGTTCTGAAAACTTGCGCAAAATGTGTAACCGATTAACGTTCAACGTTTGGGGATCGTAAGCCAAGCCTAAGAATTCGAAATACTCTTCGGCATCTTTTAATCGGTTGAACTGAGAGAGAGTTTTCGGTAGGGTCATCATGGGTTGGCCTCTAAGGTGTTGAGCTGTTGTTTGAGATCGCGAAGCTGGCAGTAAATGTCATAGGTGCGAGCGGCGGCCTCGGGAAGCTGCTCCAGATCGGCAGGGAGTCCTTCGGCGATGTCGTGTAGATCCATTTTCATTTGGCCAGCTTTGCTGTTGAGTTTGCGGATTTGTTTTTTTAGGGCCTCAAGGGTGCTTGGATCGGCGGTTTGTAGCATGGGAGAAAAGGGGAGAAGGGGGAAAGGGGAAAAGGAAGAAAGGGAGAAAGAGAGATAAATTGGGTATTTAGATGTCGCAAACTTGGGGGAATTGTTGGGCGAGTTCAACGCCTTTGTTTACCAGTTTTTGGCCTTCGGCGTTGAGTTTTTCAAAAGAATCGAAGCCGAAACGGTGGGCGTCTCGCAAGGTTTTAGAGACCAGAATGAGGCGACCGGAGAAAATGAGCGCCCAGCCAAACCCTTCGTGGCTAAGATCAACGACAACTTGGGAGAGCTGTCCGGTTTCGGCTTCGATCAGGATGGCGATCGCACGATAGAAAGATATGATTCGCGAAAGGGTAAAGGGATCGACCTCTCCTTCAACAGAAATCGCTCGCTGTCTTTTTTGGAGACAATGTAGGGTTTGAGCAATAGCTCA
>JAAUPS010000252.1 GCA_012033015.1 Phormidesmis sp. RL_2_1 | reverse complement strand
AAATCGGAAGCGCGTTGCCAGCGAGCGGCTAGGTCTAACCATTCGGCGGCTGTACTGGCCACTTGGCCGTCATTGGCTGCAGCTTCAGCGATACGAACTGCTTCTGCAAACGCATCGGCCACTGTGCCAGAAGTGTTGGAGGTTGTAGCGGTAGAATTTGTGGTCGGGCTTGCTGTTGCAGGCGGCTCGATGGGGGTAGTATCGGCGGTGCGATCGCCTGACAAGCCACTGTCATTTTCCTCTAGGATGGTGTCATTCACGCTGGGTGGGTTAGTTTTAGCAACTTCTCGAATTTGGCTCAGATCCTCTCGGAAAAGCCAGAGCGTCCCTAGCATTAACAGAGTTAGTCCGGCTGCAGCCAGTATTTTGCTGGAGAGCGTGTTGTGATCAGGTGGGGGCTGAGTGATGTCGGTGAATATCGGGCCAGCGGGTTTAAGGTCGCGATCGCGAATCCATCTTTGAATAAAAAAAGGTCGTTTGAGAGTAATTAACTCATCCCATAGCAAGGCATTTTCCGGATCACGGTTAATTTCTTCGAACCACAGGAGTTGTTCCTCTTTGACAATGCGGCTGTTAATTTTAACGCGCTTAATCCTATGGGGGCTGATGGCTTCTAGCTCATGGCGCACCCGCTCCACCACCTTGGTTTTTTCTAACTGCCCTAAAGTCGGTGCCTCGCATAGGAGTTGCAGCACACCGTCGGCAACTACAGCGCGGGTGCGGATACCCATATCAGCAAGGCGTTCGTTTAAAACTTGAATAATGGCGGCAACGCTACCTTGGCGGGCTTGACCAAAGGTTTCGTTTGCGGGATGAATCATGCTAGCTCCTTCGGACCACAGAGAGCAAATGGGTGTTTCGTATGAGGTAAAAACCGTTAGATGCCGAACTGAGCCCGGTAGGATCAAGAATACCTGAAAGTGTCGCAGAGCGCTTATCTTCAGGCGAGTGGCGGCTGATGAGGAATAGGCACGTTAGCAGAAGGGTTAGGGTGGCCAACACAGAGCTAGGCCAACACAGAGCTAGGCCAACCCAGGCTAAGCCAACGCCAAATCAAGCACAGCGCACGATGATTGGACACAGCTAGCCCGGTGCTAGACCGTTAGGATTAGCGCTGGTGAAGGTGGGAGCAGTCATTAAACCGACGAATATGCCAGTACTCGGGGTTGAATTGATCGTTAGCTAACGGTTGCCAGGAGGCTGGTTGGGCGGTGGATGGCGGTGTAGCCGCTAGCCAAAATTCAAAAATAGCCGTGTGATCGATGGGCATTTTCCAAGTGCGATCGCATCCTAACATCACAGAAATAATCTGCTGCAAAATGCCCCCATGGGAAACGGCCCAAATCGTTTCGCCGCCCCGATGGGTTTGCAAAATGTGCTTGACCCATGCTGAGGCGCGCGCCCTAGTGGCTGCTAAAGATTCGGCTTCGGGCACAGGCTGCCAAGTTAACGAAGACAGAAGCTGGCCACACAACTCAGGGTAGCGAATTTGGGCTTCTGCCCAAGTGAGACCTTGAAAAATGCCTGGGTGTACTTCACGCAAGTCATGGGCGAGATAATGCTGTACAGGATGGTTGATGTGCTGCAAGTGGGTTAACAGCACAGCCGTTGTTTGCGCTGCTCGCAACAGCGGGCTGCTATAGAGGTGAGTGGGTAGGGAAGAAGAACCTGCCTCGATCAAAGTCTGGCTAAGCTGCTCGGCTTGTTGTCGGCCTGTTGGTGAGAGTCCTGTAGCAGCGGCTCCTTCCATTTGGCCTTCCATGCGGCCTTGAAGATTACCGATAGACAAAGCATGGCGAATTAACAGGATTTTGAGATAGCGCATGATTAAATCGGCCATTTCAGACGAGGCTATTTTTCAGTCAAGGCTCCATGAGGTGATGGCCAAGCAGCTATTTCCCCGCAGACAACCCGTGAAAGTCCATGACAGCGTTTACAATAGGCATTGAATTCCGTTCTTGGTTGTGAATTCTATGTCCTTTGCAATTCATGCATTGTTTGTGAGTCCTTGCCCATGCTGCTAAAATCTACAACTCGCCATGTCCTTATCTATGCGGCAACTGTTGAGAATAACGAGCTAGTGCCCAGTGAGAATCAGCTAACGCTAGACATTGATCCAGAAAATGAATTTACCTGGAGCGATGAGGCCTTACAAAAGGTATACCGTGAGTTTGATCGTCTCGTGGAAGACTATGACTCAGAGGCGCTCACCGATTACAACCTGCGCAGAATAGGATCAGACTTGGAGCATTTTGTCAGGGCACTGCTACAGTCGGGAGAGATTAGCTATAACCTAGAGAGCCGTGTGCTGAACTATAGTATGGGCTTGCCTCGTGTTGTTCAGGAGGCCTCTGCTGATTAGGCCTATTAATGCGTGATTAACTGCCCCAATCCTAGCTGTAGAACTGCCAACCCTGAAGGGACTGATGTCTGTCAGGTGTGTCAGGCTGCGCTGCCCCACTACTATCTCTGGGGTGTAGGTGACTTGACAACCACGCTCAAAGTGGGGCAAATGCTCAACCAACGGTATTTGTTAAAGCGCGATCGCATTTTTTTAGATACTCAGCCAGGCTTGATTCCGGAGTCTTTGGCAGAACTGCCCGATTTTTTGCAGCCCTATTTACATTTGTCGGCCTATCCGCTGCATTTGCCTCGGCCTTACGCAATTATGCGAACCCCGGACGAGGACTACGTTCTGCTGCTAGAGGCTAGTGCTTTGGCGATCGCAGCTTCGCCCAAGGGAGCCTTAGGCGAAGTGCCAAGGCTGTTGCCTAAGCTGACAACGCGTTGGCCAGATGCACCCCCCCTGCGTCAGTTAAATTGGCTGTGGCAAATCGCTCAGCTTTGGGATGCTTTTGAAGCCGAGCAGGTGGCAGCAACGCTGTTAGATGAAAACCTATTGCGGGTCGATGGCTCTATCTTGAGGCTGCTAGAGCTATCTTCTACGGCGGCTAAAGCAGGAACCAGTCAGGTAGAGCAGCCCAAGCTGCAGCCGCCATTAACCGAACTAGCTCGGTTTTGCCAGCCGCTGATTGAAACAGCCCATTCGGCTATTCGAGCGTTCTTAAACCAGTTATTCGAACAGGTCGAGAGACAGCAACTGAGTGCTGAGCAACTGGTTGAGCATTTGGCTCAGGCCATGACCATATGTGCCCACGAGCAAGAAATTCGCTATGACATGGCGATATACACCGATCAAGGCCCTACACGCAAGCGCAATGAAGATGCCTGCTACCCTCTCAGTGGCACTGATGAAACACTCTCAAGTCACACCACCAAGCACGCCCCGCAGTTACTGATTGTCTGTGACGGGATCGGCGGCCACCAGGGCGGGGATGTGGCTTCTAAGCTGGCGATCGCAACCATTGAATCTCGGCTGATGCCCTTGTTGAGTGATGCTGATCGCGAGTTGACCGCAACTGAGCTGACTTTGGCCATAGAAGCCGCGATTTGCGCTGCGAATGATGAAATTTCAGCGCAGAACGATCAGGCCCAGCGGCAGGCGCGCGATCGCATGGGCACCACCCTGGTGATGGCACTCATCAAAGGCGCTGATGTGTACATCGCTCACTTAGGGGATAGTCGGGCATACCGCATCAGCCAGCGCAACTGTCAGCAAATCACCCTAGATGACGATGTGGCCTCGCGGCAGGTGCGACTAGGCGGCAGCTTGTACCGCGAGGTGCTCAATCAGCCCGGTGCAGGCTCATTGATTCAAGCCTTGGGCATGAGTTCGTCCCAGTCCTTGCGACCGACGGTGCAGCGTTTTGTGATAGATGAAAGCTGTACTTTTTTACTGTGCTCAGATGGATTGAGTGATAGCGATCGCGTTGAGCAATTTTGGCAGCAAACCCTCCTTCCCCTCGTCACGGAGACAGAGGGCTCGGTCGCTAAAGTGGGTCAACAGTTGGTCGGGCTAGCCAATCAATACAATGGCCATGACAATGTCACCGTTGGCCTGCTCAATGCCCAAGTGGTTAGAGCATCTCAGCGCATTGTGCCAAGAGAAATTACCCCCCCCATCGCTAGCACTAAGCCTTCTGTCGCCACCCACTTACAGACAGCCAAAACAGCCCAGCCCAATCAGCCTATCCCCCCCAAGCAGGCGACCCCAAACCCAATTAATGGCGCTTAATGGTGAGCTTGATCCAAACGCAGTTACTGCAGCGGCGAATGTCAATACTTCTACAGCCAAGGCCACAGCCCGCTCTGCTGGCGTCAGCCCTGCAAAATTCACCCATTTTCCCCTTGTGATGCTGGCGCTGCCTATTTTGGCAGCGATCGCCGGTATGCTGTACTTTCTATGGCCAAACCTAAGCGGGCGATTGGGCTCGCCAGTTGCTGAAGAGGCTAGCGGCACTCGCCCAACCAACGCCTCGCCAGCGCCAACCGGCTCATCCCCAGAGGTGACGGCATCATTTCCGCCTGCCGAGCTGATCGTGGGCTCTTATGCGCGTATCCGCCAGTCTGAAATTCAGCCTGCAACTCAGTCGGAAAATCCAAATAGTGCAAACGGGGAATTTTCAACCCTGACACTGTATCCCAAACCCGTCAGCAACAGCGACGATGTACCCAATGTGATTACCGGTACGATTCCCACTGGCGGTATTGTGCAAGTGATGAGCAAACAAACAACCGATGATCAGTCCCAGTGGGTACAACTCAAGCTGTGTTCGATTCCTGCAGGGACCAGTGTGACCGATGCACCTACAGAAACAGACCCAACAACCAATCCAGCCACCAATAACGAAACCAGCGGTGTAGAAGGATTGAATACGCCCGAATCAACCCAGATCGATCAGCCGTTAATCGTTCCGCCGGGGAGTGTTGGCTGGATTGTAGAGTCTCAGGTAGCTGCTGTTTCAGAAAGCATTCAAGACTTGCAGCCTACCCAAAAAGGAAGTTGTGGGCCCTGATGTCTGATCAAGAATCGCTATGCTTGTGGTTAGCGGTCGATAGCCTGTTAGAGCAGCGCGATCGATTTGCCATATGGGTTTTGAGAGCGCCCCACCCCAGTGGACATGTGCATTATGACTGTCAGTGGAGCCCCCAGCTTGCCCAGGCTTGGCAGAGCTGGCAGTCTATGTTTTCCTTGCGTGGTCTGCCCCAGGTACCGCATATTCCATCAGCTTATATTCCGCAGTTTGTGCTCAGCGATGTTGCTGATATGGCCGACCCTGATGAACAGGGCCAACCTGCCAGCTACAGCAGCCGTTACATGCAGCATTTAGGCATTAGCCTGTGGCAGTGGCTATTCAGCGGGCCGATTACCAGCAGTTTTGATAGAGCCCAAGGGATTGCCATTGGCCAAGAGCAGCCCCTACGCCTACGGCTCGAAATTCGAGATCCAGAACTCATTGCCCTGCCTTGGGAAATTATGCAGCCCCAGCCCGGTAGTCGGGCGCTCTCGCTCAATCGCAAAATTTTGATGAGCCGTACCAGCAGCGATGTAGATCGGCTAGAGCCGATGACATTGGCCCAATCGCTCAAAATTTTATTGGTGATTGGTAAAGATAGCCCTGGTCAAGAGAAGTTGCCAGATAGTTTGCCAGATGGTTTGCCAGATGGTTTGCCAGATGGTTTGCCAGATGGTTTGCCAGATAGTTTGCCAGATGGTGTAGATCATCATTCAGACGACGGATCAGACAATAGTTCAGGCCAGGTGGCATCAGTACCCATGATCCACACCGATCATGCCATCCTGCAGCTCGGCCAAGAAGCCGCTTTACTCAAGCAAATTCTGGAGCAAAGTAGCGATCTCAGTATGCGACCGACGGCTGGTCGTAAAGTCGATGTGCTACTTCAGCCCAGCGCAGCAGAATTGAGCCGGTTTCTGGAGAGCGGTGACTACAATGTATTTTTCTATTCAGGGCATGGGGTGCCTGGCCCCGATGGTGGCCTGCTGTTTCTATCGGATACGACCTTAAGCGGTACCGAACTCGCACAGGTGCTGACCCGTGCCAAAGTTAAGCTAGCTGTTTTTAACACCTGTTGGGGGGCACAGCCGGAACAAACTCAGCAGCGAGCACTGCCACGCAGCTCTTTAGCCGAAGTGCTGCTATATCACGGACTTCCGGCTGTAGTAGCAATGCGCGATTCGATTGCTGATGAAGAGGCCATTAGCTTTATTCAAGTCTTCACGCAGACATTGGCTGAACGCAAACCAGTGGATGAAGCGGTGGCGATCGCCGCCAACATCTACTGACGCTCTACCACTTTAATCAACCGGCCTGGACACTGCCTGTGCTGTATATGCACCCTGACTACGATGGGGCATTGCTGCACCCGGAAGAAACCACCACCACTCAAATTAATGAGCGCAGTGATTTTCAACCTTTACGCCGACAGGCCATGTTACGCGACGCTGAAAATCCACAAAAAGTATGGCCTATTTATAGCGATATTATGCGGATTGGTCGCAAGCCCGATAGCAACGATTTAGTCATTTCTGAACCTTGGGTTTCTAGCAGTCATGCCGAAATTTTTCTGCGGCGGGTCACCGCTCAGCAGCCCGGTGATGGCTTAGAAACGGCCTATTACCTACAAGACAATTCCCGATACGGCACATTTTACTTTCAAGATGGGAGCTGGCGAGAAGTGCACAGGCAAGAAATCACACTCCGTTCGGGAACGCAAATTCGATTTGGCAGCCGCTCTGAAGGGCGGTTGTTAGAATTCTTGGTAGAGGAGCGCTCATAAAACCGCGATTCAGAAGGCAACGAAAAAATTTGGTCAACCTTGCGGAACGGTGACTTAGTTACCTGTATCCTTCCTCTGTCAGACTTTATAATTCTGCTAGGTTAAACGCAGCGCACAACTTATGGTTAATCAATCCTCATCTCAAGATGATAGGCACGAGGCGACCCTGACTACAGCCCAAGCTGAGCTGCTGCAAGCAATCTTAGCGACTGATAGCTATCCGTGGGCAGTCAGTGAAACGGCTGATGGGTATGAAGCTCAGCTTGAAGCCATTGGGCAAGCATTAGAAATTTCCGACGCAGAGGCTCTTCAAGGCTGGCAGGGGCTTTCCCAGCAGCTTAGCCAACTGTGGTGCGCCGATGAGTCTGCTGGTAAGTCTGCCGGTGAGTCTGCCCGTGTAGCAGAGACTTCTCGGCTACAGCAAAAAATTTTTAGGCCGCTTGCCTACCGCTGTGATTGCTCACATTAGTGACAAAGCGCAGCAACTTGTCAGGAGCGAACAAACCAACTGTTTGAGCATGATTGATCAGGTGGTTTCTTGTGTCCGTGAGGTGCTCACCACAGTCGGTGAGGCCGATCTGCGGGTGATGTCAAGGCCGTTGGCTAGCGCGATGCGTGGCAATAGCAGTGAAGAATTTGTGGAAGCAACGATTCAGTCGGTGCGGATGGCGCCGT
>JAAUPS010000251.1 GCA_012033015.1 Phormidesmis sp. RL_2_1 | reverse complement strand
CCAAGGCGATCTCTTCATCCGTAGGCGTGTAGAGCGTCTCTAGCGCCTCTTGGCTGGGATTACTTTTAAGTCTGGGATAGGCGGTTTCTTCAACGCTAGGCACAGGTGATTTCTGGAGGAGTGATTGGGGCTTTTTGCATTACCCCCCGAAACGTCGCAATCCAAATCGAGACACCCAAGACTCATTACGGAGCTTGTCATATTTTGCTGATGCACAGTATTGCCTATACTCCGCACTCACGAACATAGGCGGCAGTAAAATATCAATCTTATCTAGCTTTATCAACTAATCTTAGAAGCCTAATTTGGGGTATATTTTCTGACTGCGTCAGATGTCTGTTGACAGTCGATAGTCTAATTAGATTCGCATCTCCTTATCCGCTTTTGGCGATGTCATATGTGGCTGTGTGCTAAATTTAGCAAGCATTTCAGAATAGATAACCAATAAAAAGAGAATTCTTTTTGCTATTAATAAGTCCCAAAAATAGAGGCGAAACGCTATCACAAAAAAATTCTACAGGCTTGCGATCACAAAACTTGGCTGTACCTACTCAGTGTAAAAAGCGAGCGTAAATATCGATAGATAATACTCAGGTTGTATTGATACTTGAAGAATAGTCATTTAGTGATCGCCTTGGGAAATGACACATGGACATCGGCAGCAATTAACACGTTTGCTCACCCTGAATCCATACCAAGCGTGTTGATTGCTAAGGTAAAAAGCCTTGTGATACTTAAGCAGATGAAGTCCCAAACTACTGCTGTAAAAGGCTTTTCACAGCAGTAGATGCAAATTTCTCTATTCGAGTCTTAAGCATCTTAAAGTGGATTGCGACGTTTCGGGGGGTAATGCAAATAACCCCTGTTAGAAAACCTGACCCAGACGATCGTGTGTGACCCCAATGCCCACTTGAAGGTACAAAGCAGAATTTGGCAGCGGCACTGGAGACTGAAGGGCAGCGGTGACAACTGGAAAGAGATCGACAGCGCGATTTCTGAGATGTACCGCCGCTTTGCAGACTCCCAAGGAGTCAACTACATCAGCAGCATCTACGACGAAATGACCGCCTATGAGGGCAACGTGAACGGTGAGCGATTAGGCGGATTCTTGCCCCAAATCACCAGCAAAGCCCGCGCCGCCGAGGAGTACATCACCCTGGTATCGCACAACGATACGCTCTCTTGTCTGGGCGGGAAAAGCGGTCAAGCCAAGCTAAAAGACGACATGGTGCAGCTCAACCTGGGCAGCAAATCTGGCAAACGCGGCAAGTTCTACCCGACTGGCAAAGGCACGATTGAGGGCCTGAACTTTGACGAAACGAACCGGGCGCTGAGCGAGCCGATCACCCTCCCCCGTTGGTTTGACCCGGATATTCTGTTGCACCTATTCCCTGAGATTTACGACAGTGCGCTGTCTGCCGAGGACGACTTACCAGGGACTTACGAGCTGACTTCCGAGCACTTCCCAGCGCTGAATGAAAGCGACCTGGAAGCTCCCGGTAAGGCCGCTGGAAGTAACCCTGTAAGTGCTGTAAGTGCCCGCGCTGTTAGGCTTTCAGCCGCACAGCTAGTGCAGCAGAAGCTAGACGCCTATCCGGGGTTTACGCCTGCTCTACCGCTCATCTTGGCCGCATTCGATGCTGTTTCTGCGGGGCAGTCAGACACCCACATCATTGAACAAGTTTTGAGGTTAGGGGGCAGGCAATACGCCGAAGGTAAAC
This sequence comes from Phormidesmis sp. RL_2_1, assembly GCA_012033015.1. GTDB lineage: Bacteria > Cyanobacteriota > Cyanobacteriia > Phormidesmidales > Phormidesmidaceae > Phormidesmis. The sequence continues at coordinate 5,675 of JAAUPS010000251.1, read as the reverse complement.
AGGCTCTAGCCGTCATCAAACGCGCACTCACCATGACAGAGGACTAATCAAAATGTCTAGACGCAATTCTCAAAGTGACACCTACGACGCCGAGATCATCAACGCTACGGCGTTAGCCACGTCGCCCACACCGCAGTTGATCACGCGGCCTGCTCGTGGCCCACGCTCCTCTATCGGCGACGGTGGTTACTTCGATGCCAGCGGCAACCGCAACCCGGTCTTTCAAATCACCCCGCGCTCAGATGACTGGTCTGTGTTCATGGTCTACCGGGTCTACCTCAGCGCCCTGCGCCACCATGCTTTCAAGACCACTGTCGGCACGGTGGCGATCCTTTACGCGGTGACGTTCGGTGGTAGCTTTAGCCTCAACTTCCTACGCGGTGACGTGCGGCGCTGCACGGGCGATCTGTGGAATCCGGCCATTCTCGGGTGCAACATCGCCGCCCTGCTGGTGCCACCCACTCAAGGACTAGCGGGTGAAGCGCATGACTTCATGTTGGGTGAAGCGGGTATCGAACGCGAGCCGATCAAGTCAGAGCCGGTGATCCGCTCGGTTCGAGTCGATGGGGTGAGCCAGGAATGAAACGCCGCCCCGCGCGCTCACTACTGACCCTTTCCGCCCTGGTGCTGGCTGCTGACTTGGCCAAACCGGGGTGGGGCAGTTTCCAAACCCGCTTTTCTATGGCCGTTGGGCAGTGAACGTAATCCAAGCCAAGCTCACTGACGCGGATACGGTAGACCCCGCAGATGCCCGCTTAGCGGAATGTGAAGGGGAAGCTACGCCTGTCACCATCACCGACGCCCAGGCTGCTATTCGGCGGTCGCTTGCCGGTAAAAGCTCGATAGTCGCGGTGCAAGCGCTCGGTTCACCCGCCTGCCAGCTCGCGAATGGCTCCTACCGCTGGCTGCTTGAATCCGGGCTAGCGCTCGATGCTCGCATCAACGAGGAGGGCGTGATAGACGATGTTTCACTTCGCCGCTAAAGCGGCGCTGCCCAATCGCCAGCCGCCAGCCGCTCAGGTGCCCGCCGATGCGACCGCGCCTGCCTTCGATGAGCTGTCGCCCGACCTTCGCTACCGGCTGCTACGCCGCCGCGCTGCTAGAGGAGGGCTGTTCACCGGGGCCGTTTATCTACTTGCCGCCGGACTGCTCGCGGCAGTGGCCGTGCCGCAGTTGAACGCCGCTGCCGATGCTGCGATTGCGCAACTGCTTAACCTCAAACAGAAAGCAGATGCCGCCGCCGAATTGATCAGCCCTGACTTTGCTTCGCCGGTACAGAAGGGTGAAGTGATCGCGGGCTATACCGTGACTAGCGGGTATGGGCTGAGGGACACTAGCAACCTACCTGCCGGTGCCAGCGCCGACCATAAAGGCGTAGACCTAGCCACGCCTGAGGGGACTAAGGTTTATGCCCCTGGCAAGCTAGGCGATCTGGTGACGGTTCGATGCTGGACTGATGACGGCGGCGGCGGGCTAGTCGCTGAAATCGAGAGCGCTAGCTTTCCTCACTTATGGTTTCAAGCGCTGCACTTAGAGGACTGCAAAACAGGGGTTTATCGCGCCGGTGATGATATTGCCCGCACGGGTGAAAGCGGTATCGGTGCCCCGCATCTCGACTGGCGACAGCGCGAGCGCATCACCGACAAGCATCAGCACCCACAGAAAAGCTATCTACTGTGGGCCCTAACCGGGCGCGAGCCTAACGCTAACTTCACCCGGATTGATATCCTCAGAAGCGCCATCATCGGGCAAGAGAGCGGCGGCGATAGTACCGCCGTCAATCCAGACAGCTCGGCTCTGGGCTTAGGACAGGTGATGCCCGAGAACTTAGGTGGCCCTGGCGACGGGTGGGACTTTGAAGCGCTCGGTAAAGACCTGACCCCTGAGCAGTTCTTAGCCGATACAGACGCGCAAAACAAGATTATCAATCACCAGCTTAGCCAAACCTTTGATGCTCAGATAGCAGCAGGCAAGTCTGAAGATGAGGCGATACGCCGCACTGCTGCGACCTGGTACAGTGGCCAGCCCGATCTGGCTGACGACACTACCCCGCAGACTTACGGCACTGGCAGCTATCCAAGCATCAGCGACTACTCAGACGAAGTATTGAATCGGGTGCATCAGCTAAGACTTGAACGGTCACAAAGCGTACTCTGATTTCCCACGTTGTTTTCGCTCTCACGCCGTACCGGTGAGGTGATGCGGTAGCTAGAACGGCCAAAGCAACGGACTTAGCGACATCGTCTATTAAGCTGTGTGGAGGCTGTGAACTAGAAACAGGCCGATGTAGAGGGGAGCTATCCCCTTCTTTTTTGTTTCTATCAGTGCTTCGAGGATTGCGTGGCCTTTGATAGGTTGATTGTGGCGGGTCTATAGCTTGGTGAGTGTGACTTCTTTGTTCACCAATTGGTTCTAACCTGTCGTCTTGGGTTGTTGCGCGACAGCAAAAAGCCCAAAACCTGAGCGTACTGCTATGGGTTACTTCTTGAAGGTTGAGCGAGGGCTACTTGCTGCTGAGGCGTCAGTTGAGCAAAACGCTTTCTGAGGAGATCGTGAATGAAGCGGTAACGTCCGCCGGTTCTCTGGATGAAGCGATGACCGACGGCGTACTCAAGAAACTGTTGGTAATGCCAGGGCGCACTGCCGTTGAGAGTAAGAATAATGCGCAATATGAGGTGCTGAATAGCTGCTGCTGCCCCGAAACTGAAACCGTGGAACATTCCTATTGCTAATACAATCGCTAACTTTGTTCTCAGAGCACCTTGATTATTTGCCTCTATTTCATTATTTAATGGCTCGAACACTTGGTCTGTTAAATTAGATAAGCCACCTGTAAGGTTGTCGCCGAGCGAGCTATAAAGAATTATCAGGGTTCCGGACGCAATTGTATAAAGTATGCCGACGGCTATGCCATTCCACCAGCTTCTTCTGATACTTTGGTTTGGCTTTCGTTTTACTTGAATAGTACATATGCGCGGCTCTATGGTTTCAGCTAAATCAAACAGCATGCAAAATCACACCTACTTCGGCACCCCATTCACGTCTAACTTCGGCAGGTGATTCACACCTACTTCGGCACCCCATTCACGCCTAACTTCGGCAGGTGATTCACACCCAACTTCGGCACTCACCTACACTGCGTATTCAAAAGTAAGCAGAGGTAGAGAGCAGAGGATGGGAACCAAATCACAAGGAGCCAAAATGCCGACAGAGAAATTTCGAGAGATGATTCGGTTACACGAGCTAGGGTGCAACCAGAGCGAGATTGCGCACAGCTGTCATGTGGCCCGTTCAACGGTGCAAGATTATCTGAGGCGAGCGGCCTCGAAAGAGTTGAGCTACGAGCGCCTAGGGCAAATGAGTGACAGCGAAGCCCAAGCGCTGTTGAGATATAGTCAAATCTGGTGTACGGCGACAAAATCAGGCAGCCTTCTGACGATCGCCAACGCTCCCAGCGTCGGTCTTCTCAACTCGCAGACCATCCTTAAACTGCACCCCTTCAATCACATCGCCAAGATGCTTGAAGCCACGAATTCGCAGCCAGCGTTTCTGAGCGCTCTGGACTAACTTGAAGACCAGCGGTAAAACCGTGCCTTTGGAGACGGCTCCTCGGGTTTGGTCAGTGCGCAGTCGGACCGTGGCGAAGGTCGACTCGATGGGATTGGTCGAGCGAATATGCTTCCAATGCTCAGCCGGAAAGTCATAGAACCTGAGCAGCACATCGCGGTCCTTGGCTAGGCAGTCAGTCGCCTCAGGATACTTTGCTTGATAGGTCTTGAGAAAGCGGTTGAACGCTTGATTGGCATCGGTTTTGGTCTCAGCTCGATAGATCTCCCACAGGGCCGACTTCGCGGTGGGCTGAAGCTTCTTCGGCAGCTTGTTAATCACATTCGCCGTCTTGTGCACCCAGCAGCGCTGCTTCTGAGTCGTTGGCCAGACCTGAGGCAGCGCCTTCCAGAAGCCCAATGCGCCGTCGCCAATAGCGAGCTGCGGGTCATGCGCTAGTCCCTGGTCTTTGAGCTTTAGCAGCAGAGACTTCCAACTGAGTTCGGATTCTCGGTAGCCAGCCTCGATGCCCAACAGCTCCTTGTGACCGCTATCGCTGACGCCAATCATTACCAGAATGCACTGACGTTCATCGGCGCGGATGTTGAAGTAGATGCCATCGGCCCACACATACACATAGCGCTTAGACTTCAAAGACCGCCCCTGCCAGTCTTGATGCTCATTGACCCACTTTGACTTCAGCCGACTGATTGTGGCTGAAGATAAGCCCTTGGCTTCTGGCCCCAGCAGCGCTGAGAGCGCCTCGCCGAAGTCTCCAGTAGACACGCCTTTGAGGTACAGCCAGGGCAACACTTCCTCCACGCTGCGACTGCGTTTGAGGTAGGGCGGCAGCAACTGTGAGGTGAACTTGAGTCCGCTGCTGGTACGGTCTCTCACCTTTGGCACCTGGATAGCGACCTCGCCTACCCCGGTCGTAATTGTCCGCTCGGGCAGATAGCCATTGCGAACCACCGCCTGTCGCCCTCGCTCGTCTTTGAGTCCTTGATACTGGCCTAGAAACTCGCTCAGCTCTGCCTCCACTGCTTGCGCAATGATCTGACGAGCGCCTTGTCGCACTAGCTCACTGAGCGCATCGCTAAAGCTTTCCTGGGTCTCTGGTGTTTTGAACTCGACTAGATTATCTTGAGTCATGGTGTATTCCTTTTTCTGGTGCTTTTTCATTTCCAGAAGGATACGCCTTTTTTTATCTCCTACGCTGTACACCAGAAATAGTCAGACACCCCCGGCAAAGCCGGTGGCTTGATGAATGTGACCGCCTCAAAGGCGGATGCCCCACCGAAAGTCTCTGACTGTGAATCATTTAGTGACTGCGCCGCCTAGAATTGGCCGCTTCAATCACTGATATCTTGCTCCCGAATGTAGCGTTTTACTGTCTCCAGTTCAAACCCTACCGCCGATACCGCATAGCCTCTCGCCCAAAACGACTCGCCGCTAAAATTTTGCTGCTTGCCCTTGAACTTCCTCGCTATCGCTATCGCACTCTTCCCTTTCAAAAAGCCAACTACCGACGCCACTGCGTACTTCGGCGGAATCTCAATACACATATGAACATGATCTGGCATCAAATGACCCTCCACAATTCGACATTCTTTCTGACGCGCCAGCTCATGAAACAATGGCCCCAGAAACTTGCGGATGTCTCCAAACATCGCTTTGCGGCGATACTTCGGCACAAATACAACATGATAGGTACAGTCCCACTTCGAGTGAGACAGGCTTTGGTACAATTCCGACATACTTTATCTCCTGCGGTTTGGCTTCATCTAGCCACCGTGGGATTTACTTTACTGCCGTAACGCTCAAAGCTTTTCTAGTCGCACTGGTCAAACCAGTGGCTTACCTCCGAATATTTTAGTTACTGGAATGACGGCATCGCACTGAGAAATATCTCTAATTTTTTAAGCCTGAGTAGTTACCATTCTGGCGTTATTAAATCAAAATAGACAGCTACCTGGGAGCGATACAGTCCCGCCAAGTTATTCAGACTGGTGGCGGTGTCGGGATGGCGATCGCCCAGTTCCGTTTTCCTGATTGCCAACGCTTCGACAAACAACGGTTCCGCTTCCCCATAGCGGCCCTGGGAACGATACAGTTCTGCCAAGTTATTC
>JAAUPS010000250.1 GCA_012033015.1 Phormidesmis sp. RL_2_1 | reverse complement strand
TCGTTACCACGGTAATTGCCTAGCTTAGAGCGTCGCCTTAGAGCGTCGCCTTAGGGAGTTGCCTGAGAGAATCGCTGCGAAAATCGCTGCTATATCTAAGATGCCCAAATCTAAGACGCCCAAATCTAAGACGCCCAAGAGCGGCAAATCATGATGGATTAAGAACCCTAGCTAAAACCTACCAGAGATCAACGCGAGGGCCACCGCGATACGTCCACCTAGCGGGTGAACCAGGGCGCAAGTCCAAATGGACAAAGCCATTACCCACGGCTAGCCCACCCCTGGGATGATAGCTTTTGAGCTTATAAAAGACATCGACAACACTCATCCCTTCAACCCAAAAATCGACGGCATCACCATACATGTGCCGTGAATCGCGTGCGCCCTTTACTCGACGGTTGCTCACCGGATCCCGATAGCCTGATGTCACCCGGATGGGACGACCGCCAAGGAACGTGCGCACTTCATCCATGTACTTGGCCAGTTTCACAATTCGTTGGGTAACTGTAGAATTGACCGGAATGCGCGAGCCGCCTTTGGTCAACTCAGCCCAAGTGAAGTTACACACACTAGGCTCAAAGTACACCGGCTCATAAATGCCGACTGGGCGGCTAATCCCTGGGATGGAAATGGTCGGGCCAAAGTCCTTGGGTTTGGCGGCCGACTGGGTTTCTTTCTCTGGTTCAGGCTCATCTTGTTGGGGGTCGTTGTCGGGGTCGGTGCCTTCTACTTTGGCGTGCAATCCATAGACAAACCAGCGAATGCCCTGATGACCTTCTAAAGGTTTAGCGAGCTGTAAAAAGATATGATCATCGGCGGTGCTGTTAGCTTGGCCTTCGTAGGGGAATTGATCAACAATCTCCAAAACAGTACCAGCTTTGACCATGACGAGCTGATCAGGCACATTTTTCTCTTGTATTTTACTGGCCTGAATCGGCAGAGCCTTGAGGAAGGTATCGGCAGTGATAATAACTTTCATGGGATTTACGATGCTCTATAAGTATTCAAGAACGTAGGCAGTCAACGAAATAAACACTCACAAAAAGAAAGAGGTAAATTGAGAGGGAGCCAGAAATACGCTATTCAGCCCTTAAATTATATGGTGCTATTTAGGTCATAGTTTTGAGAGCATAGGGCTGAGAGCATAGGGTTCAGGCCATAGGATTCAGGCCATAGGGTTGAGGCTGCATTGGGGTTAAGTCGCCGCTAACGTGCCCATAATCTACTGGCAATAGCTTTGCTCAAACGGCTACTCAACATAAAGATAGAAACAATAAAAAAACTTGATAAATCATCTCAGCCCAAGTCTTTTCCTCCACTCATGACTCATGATGCTCTAGTGACACTCTAGTGATAACTGGCTCCTATTCCATGTCTGATACACCTAAAATATGCCTAAAAACGATTGTAGATTGGATTATTCTGCAACTGGAGATTTGGGATGTTGAGCGGCGCGATCGCAACGGCATCAGAAATTTGATTAGCAGATAAATCTAAGAACCTCAGCCGAGTCAGGCGAGCCAAAGGGCTGATATCGATGACCCGATTAGAGTCTAAATCAAGCCAGCTTAATTGGGATAACTTGGCCAGTGGAGCCAAGTTCACAAGATGATTTCGAGAGAGGTTTAGCTGGGTCAGATTTTGCAAGTTAGCCAAGGCTGATATATCAGTAATTTGGTTGTTTTCTAGGCTGAGACTAATGAGCCCGCTCATCCGACCGATGGGAGTCAGATCAGAGATGTTGTTGTTGCCTAGCATCAGCGCATCAAGATAGATCAACTGCTCCAATGATGAGACATCTTCCAGTAAATTGTTGCTAAGGTTGAGATCTTGTAATCTACTCAGCTCAGTGAGGGGCGATATCGCTTGAATCTGATTATTGGCCAAACCCAAGTGATTAAGATACAGCAAGTGGGATAAGCCCCTGAGATTGCTAATACGATTTGACCCTAGCTCTAGCCACACCAAATTTTCTAGGTGTCTCAAGGGCGTAAGCTCACTCACCTGATTGTTCAAGAGGTTAAGATCGTTGAGCCTGACCAAGCCCTGCAAGGGCGTCAGATCGCTCACTTGATTCCCAGCTAAATCGAGATAAACCAGATCTGTCAGCATCGCCAACTCAGAAATATCGGCGATCCGATTGTAGGAAAGCGTGAGATGGCTCAGCATCGACAGCTTGCCAAGGGGTGAGAGATCGGCAATTTGGTTACCCGCTAGCTGAAGATGTTGGAGCTGAGAAAGCGAACCTAAAGGTCTGATATCAGTAATATTTTGATAGTCCAAGTTTAGCCGAGCTAGGGTATTTAACTGGGCTTCGGCTTTTTGGCAGTCACGCTCATTTACCACTGCCATGGCTGTTGTGATCGTTCGATTGGTCGCTGCAGGTAGGATATCCATCGCCTCGCACCACTGACCAAATGTCTGATAAAGTTCACTGGCTACAGCCTGACTTGGTCTGAAGGGTACTGGTAAAATAGCCGCTGCACTTAAACTGAGCATCAGTGCAACCATTTTCTGAAAACCCAGTGACATACTCATTTAATCTCATCCAGTGATATCTTTTGTACTGATATAGCAAAGTTAAGGATGCATTCTTACTTTGCGAGTCGAGTTAGCCGCTGCTGATAATGCCAAAATGTGACGATGTGGCTAACGAGAGGGCGTCAATTCTCTCGAGTAGGCCTTTCACCGAGGGCTCAGCAGAAATGCCATGGGGGTTAAAGTTGGTCATACCGGTACTGACAAGCCCAGGATGCAGGATAGCAACAGCGATGCCTCTAGGTTTAAGATTATGTGACAGTGACTTTCCTGCCATAGAAAGAGCAACTTTGGAGATGCGATCGCCATAGGCACCATCAGAGATATTATCGCCAATGTCACCCGTACGGCTAGTCATAATCCCTACAGGGCAACGGGCCAAGTGACTCGCAGTATGCGTAGGCGCTGCCTTCTCGCAGAGTATGCATCTGCAAACCGCTATAAACGCCGCGCTTTTCTACAGCAGATTGCTGGCTATCAACCAACTGAGTTGGTGTTGGTCGATGAGGCTGGTGTAGACGACACCCCATGACTATTAGTCAAGAGCTTGTGGCAGCGCTGTTATTACACGCTGCGGTTGCGTGCTCAAATAACATTTTGACGAGGCGTCTGACTCAATCGATGGACAACAACTTTGCGCATTTCGTCAGCCCCTAGCATGATTGGCGGACAGAGTAACAGCACTAGCCAATGCCAGCCGACAATCGGAGCGGTAGAGAATATCTGCTGCAAAGAAGCCTGCTGCGTAATCGAGATAATCAGTATCCACTCCACGGCGATGCCCAGCCAAATCAGCGGATTTGAAAAGAACCCAATGCTTCGAATCGACGTTCTCTCCGAGCGACAGGCGAAAACGTTGCCATCCTGGCAAGCCACAATCACAGCCAGTGTCAGGGTAGTTGCCTGGGCGTAAATGCCTATGGTGGCGGCATCGGCGGCGTGAGAGAGAATGACAGGACTCACCGCCTGAAGCTCGGCTAACCCGTAGCCATGGCTTCTCCACACCAAAAAGAATGCACCCATCGACAGCGCCGCTTCAATCACGCCTAAGAAACAATAGGCCCGCAGCATCACTGAGCGATCCAGCAATGCCTGTTTTTGGCCCGAGGCGGCTGACGCAAAAGTCCTGGTTCGGCTTGTTCTGCACCGAGTGCGAGGGCGGGCAACATGTCAGTGCCCAAGTCTACTGCCAAAATTTGCATAATCACCAAGGCAGGGGGAATTTTGAGCGCGACCATGGCCAGGAAAGGAACTAACTCCGCCACATTAGAGGCCAAAATGTAGGTGATGAATTTGCGGATGTTTTGATATACCGCTCGGCCCTGTTCTACCGCGCTGATAATAGTGGCAAAGTTGTCGTCAGTGAGGACAATATCGGCGGCTTCTCGGGCTACATCGGTACCATTGAGTCCCATCGCGATGCCAATGTTGGCGGCCCTTAGCGCCGGGGCATCGTTTACGCCATCGCCGGTTACAGCAACAGTTTCACCGTTGGCTTTATAAGCCTGCACCAAGCGGAGCTTGTGCTCTGGCGACATGCGCGCAAACACCAAACCGCTACGATACTTTAATATCTGGCGGAGCTGAGCATCTGATAGGTGCCCTAGGTCGTCTCCGGTGACCACTCGAACGGGTTGGTCACCGGAAACCAGTCTCACCTGACGAGCGATCGCTTCTGCGGTCAGGCCATAGTCTCCCGTCACCATTGTGACTTTAATGCCCGCAGCGTGACACTGATCGATGGCCGTGGGCACCTCGGGGCGAGGGGGATCAAACATCGCCACCAGACCCACAAAGATCAGCTGCTGTTCGAGATCTTGGGCTTTGAGATTGATGAGGGTGCGATCGCCCCGCCGAGCCGCCACCCCCAGCACCCGATAGCCCTGCCGCGCCAGTTCGTCATTCGCCTTCACCACCTCGTCCCCATCGGCAGCGCTCAACGGTTCGACTTGGCGATCGCGTAAAATAAACTGGCAGTGACGCACGACTTCTATCGGAGCCCCCTTGGTAAAACTCAAACAAGGCGCTTCATCCGGCCATACATGAGAGTTTTGCCAGTCTAAAACTACGCTCATCATCCGCCGCCGAGAGTCGAAAGGGACTTCTCTGAGTCGCGGTAACTGCTTTTGCAGGATCTCTACATTCAATCCTCCTTTGGCAGCGGCTACAATCAGCGCCCCTTCAGTAGGATCGCCCATTTCCTGCCAACGGCTAGGCGCTTCCAAATGAATCAGCCGCGCATTAGAACATAGCGCCGCCCCCGTTAGCAATAGCTGAACTTTCCAGGGACGCTCTATGCCTGCTGGAATTTCAATCTTGCCGACGGTGGGATCGTAACCCGCGCCGCTGACCTCCAAAAACGTCGAGGGCTCGGCTGCGCTAGACGGCAGCCACAACTGGCGAACCGTCATCTCATTTTTAGTCAGCGTCCCAGTTTTGTCGGTGCAAATAACGGTCGTTGCGCTCAAAGACTCGACTGCCGAAAGCCTTCGCACCAGGGCATTGCGCTTCACCATTCGGCGCACTCCGATGGCTAAAGAGAGCGTCACCGTCGGCAAAAGACCTTCTGGCACCAGTGCCACAATAATACCAATGGCAAAAATAAAACTCTCTTGAATCTCCATGCCCACCAGCACGGCGGTGAGGACAAAAACAAGCGTGCCCATGATCAGAGCGATCGCCGTAATCACTCGCACAATCTGACTCACCTGAACCTCTAGGGTGCTGGGTTCGCGCTTCACCGCTGTCGTCAGGTGGGCGACATGGCCCAATTCTGTCTGTGCGCCTGTGGCATACACCACCGCCACCCCACGCCCTGAGGAAACCGTAGAACCTGCCAGGACAAGATTGGCCTTTTCAGCAGGGTTGATGGTCTCCTGAAGCGGTTGCTCTCCCGAACGGGTTATCATCTGTTTTCCGCGCACGGCGATCGCACCCCGCAGGCTCACGGGATAAGCGCTGCGAGCCACGGGCAAAGACTCTCCGGTGAGGATCGACACATCAATATAAAGGTTGTCTGCCGAGACCAGTCGGGCATCAGCAGAGATGCGATCGCCCTCTTCTAGCTGCATCACATCGCCTCTGACCAGCTCCCGAGTAGGAAGCTGAATCAGCTCCCCCCCACGGTAGACGCTCACCTGCTGAGGCAGCACATTTTTGAGTGCCGACAGCGCCCGCTCAGCCTGAAATTCTTGCCAAAAGCTGAAAACAGCATTCACTAAAATCACCGCCCAAATTGCCCACGCTAAGGCAGGCGTGCCCGAGACAAAAGCCAAAATACCGGCCACCCACAACAGCAGCGCCATAAAGTGAGTGAGCTGATCGGTAAAGCGCAGCCAAAGCGGACGACTCGGCGGATCGGGCAGTTCGTTAGCACCAAATTTCTCAAAGCGGTGCTGCGCTTCATGGGCAGGCAATCCTCTAGGGCTAGTCTCCAAAAAAGGATACACCGTCTCTATAGGGAGACTCCAAATCGGCGACGGCTGAGCGCTTGAATTCAAGAGCGGACTCTCGATAGGTGGCTGCGATAAAACCATACGATGCTCCCTACGGGATTCAAACCCGCTAATATTAGCGATCGCGTCACAAGGATCTAGAAAACAGCATTTGCACGAATTTCGACAATCTCTAAGCAGACTTCCTCTAAGCAGACTTCTCTAAAAAAATAATAGAAACGTGTGTGAGAATTATGAGGAAGCACTCATTCGGGAAATAGCCCTGTTAAGTTGAGGCTGACGAGCAAATTGCGAGGCTGTTCGGTAGAGAGTCTTCCACCCGCTTCTCGTGTTTTGCGCGGATGAGCTCTTCTTAATTAGCTCTTCTTAAATAAATAGTGTCAAAAGCAAAGGGACACTGTTGGAGAACCCCACAGTATCGACTCAACTCTAGTAAACTCGCTCTTTGATGATTGGTCGGACTAAGGAGTTTGCATTCGTTCAGCGTCGAAAATTTAGTTCGTCAACAGCATCCGAAGGGTTTCGAAACGCTCATGTGTATCGTATTTCGCTATTAAAAAACGCACCGTAACCTTTCCTTGCCGGAAACAGCTACAGTGCGTGAGCAAATGCCTAGTCAAAAGCGAAGCTACATGACCATTTGTTTTTTGAAGCGACCCCTCATATCCTTGGCCTGATAGCCTAACTATGCTTTGCGTCGTAAACGCTTGCTAATTCCGAGCATACCTACGATACCTAGCAGCAAGCTGGGCTCCGGCACTTCCTGTGAATCCGGTGGGGCAGACTTGGCCTGTCTATAGATAGATAGATGGGAAAGTCCTGGTGTGTTTCCTTTGTTGCCAACCTTGGCTACGCCTGCTGTTCCCCAGTCAAAAGTGGCCAAATCGTCAACGGTGTATAGGGAATAAGAATTTCCTGCTTTGATGGCGATCGCGCCAAATCCACTCAGCCCTGTTGAAGCACTTCCTGACTGAGTCCCATTGCCACCATTCGTGAATGAAACTACCCCATCTTCATTGTCTCCAACAAAAGACCAACCCTCACCAAAGAGTGAATTAAGGTTAGACAACCCACTTCCTTGAGCGCCTTTGTCGTTTCCTGAAAATGAACCTGCACAGTTAAGATAACTAAAGCTCACTTTGGAGCACGTACTGTCACCGCCCAACGTAGCTGCTTTTGCAGATGATGTTACGCTGTGTACAAACAACAAAGCTGCGGTTGTTGCAGTTGCAATTACTAGCCTGTGCATTTTTATGACTCTTTTCCTCTAAAGTTAACGATTACAAGTTAGTAGCAAACAGCACTCTTTGCGCTGTATAGTGGACCCGAAAAACTAGACAGGTAGCTAAGCTCTGAATCACTCAAAAAATGCTAGGAGTTATTCATGAGTAAAAAACGCCGACAGTA
>JAAUPS010000249.1 GCA_012033015.1 Phormidesmis sp. RL_2_1 | reverse complement strand
AATTTGAATGCCGCTAATCACCGGATCACCTTTGCGGTCTCCGCGATCACCGGGCGCCAGGCCTGGACCTGTTCGCGGATGAAGGCGGTGAGTTCGGTGTGGAGGGCTTGGATCTCGGTGTAGCGGGTTTCGGCTTTGGCTTTGGGTGCTGGGGTTGCCTTGGTTTTTGCTGTCGGCGAGGTCGGTGAGTTCGCCTTCTAGGGTGGTGAGGTCTTTGGCGGTGTATTCGGCGAGGAGGTCGGTGAGGGTGTGGGGCGTGAAGCGGTGGATGGAGAGGTGGGCGACGAAGTTTTTATTAGCGGAGCTGAGGGGGAAGTAGATGGGGCGCTGCTCGTACATGCCGAGGTGAACGTCTTTGAAGAAGTTAAGGCGGAGCCAGTCGTGGAGGGATTTTGTAGTGATGGCGCTGCTGTGGGTGGCCCAGGCTGCGTGGAGGGGGGCGCAGGCGGGGTGGGTGAGGCTGTCGGGGCCGGTGGGTTGGTCGGTGGAGTAGGCGGAGAGGTAGAGAATCCCGTGTGGTAGGGGCGTCACGGCTGTGCGCCCTCCGGCTTCTGCGGGTTGGGATTGTGGTGGTGATGCTAGCGGAAACCGCCCCAGCGCCAGCCCAATCGCGTAGGAGATCCAGTTTGTAGCCGGAGCCTCTTCGTATTCGGGTTCCCAGGCGGGTAGCGGTTCCCAGGCGGGGCGGTCTACGGATTGTTGCGCCCAGGCTTGGGCGTAGGGCCAGCAGGTGGGGCCGGGGTGGATGAATTCTACGGAGGGTTCGCGGGTGGATTCGTGGGTGGTGAAGGCGGCTTCAAGCTGGGTGAAGATTTCGTCGGCGGATTCGATGGGGAAGAGGGGGAGGCGGTTTACATCGCCAGTTTGAAAACTAACAGATGGGTTTAAGGCCATCATTAAAATCTCTGCTTATTTGCGTGTTGAGTAAGCACGTTACCAGCGATAGATTCTCAGGAAATGTTGATGAACCCTTATCTCCAATTATGCTCTTGACTCTATGTTTTCTCGCGGAAAACTGATTCCCAATCATAGAGAAAGCGACCCCGTGCTGAAAATATAGCTCCTGATTGACAATACTTCTTGTATAGCTACTGATACTGTTGGCGAAGTCAAAATGAAGCCTAAGTAGTCGGATTGAGCGCTGCGAACCGAGAAGTCCGAGTCTTGGCATGAGGAATACCAGCAAGCCAATTCGCTAGCCGCACGACGTTCATTGCTGCTGCTGTCAACAAATGCTGTAAGTGTGTCTTGGCTAACCCGATGTAACGAGTTCTTCTCATGCCGAAAACGCGGATACCTTGGGAGAGCGTGCCTTCAATGCCTGCTCGTACGTTATATCGAGATTTCCAATCCTCTGTCAGTTGCGCTTGTCTCATGGATTGGATCGCCTGGTGTTCAGCCTGAGGACGCAACGTGAGCGACCTCGGCTCCGCTTTGCTTTTTGTACACAAGTCTCGGTTTGGGCACAGGCGACAGTCGGGGCGAGAAAAATCAATGCGAATAGTTGGGTTGTCCCAAGCATCTTTAGAGGGTGTCCAAGACTTGCTCTGCTTACCCTCGGGGCAAGTCACCTGATGCTTTTCCCAGTCGATTTGAAACTGACTGAGATCGTAGCCGTTAGCTGCTTTGGCCTGCCAGCTCACATTTGGACGTACTGGGCCAATCAACTCAATGCCAAAGTCTCGTAGACTTTCTACCAATAATGTTCCATCGACATACCCTGCATCCACAACGTGTTCTTCGGGCAATAGCGCTTTGCTGGCCAAGGCTTCGTGAATTGGTTGAGTCTGATCAGTGTCTGAGATATGGGCTTGAGTCGTTTCGACATGAGTGATCAGGTGAAGGCTATTCTCGTCACAAGTCTCGGTCAGATGAACTTTATACCCTGTCCAAGTGGTGCTGCGTTTATTGCCATATCTAGCCTGTGGATCATAGGGCGAATCGTAGCGTTGACCGGCAGGCGGCAAGTCCTTTGCAGAGCGCAGACGCACGTTGCCATCGTCAACGAAGTACTGATGCACCCACATTTGTCGCAAGATATCGACTGATGGAATTTGTCGTAGCCAGTCAGGACCATCCTCATAGATCGCACTTAGCAGTTGCATGCCATCGCGGCCAACCGTTTCGGCATAGGCTTGGCGAGCTGGGATGCCTTTGGGTAAACGGTATTCTTCGATAGCGCGGCTATAGCGGTCGAACCATTCGCTGGGTACCCACTCACTCAGCCAGTTGGGGGCGACCGTCGCTAAGTCGTTGAGGGTTGCTCGCAGGGTTTCACCGACGCTTTCCAGGCGGTTCAGATTGCGAATGGCCGCCAAGACATGGGTGGAGTCTGTTCTTTGTTTTCCACCTGCCTTGAGCCAGCCTCTTTCTTCAAGGCGCTCCAATAAAATATCCAGCACCTGTTCTTCTTGGCTACCGCTCAGCAGACGAGTACGAAATTCGCTCAGAACGGAAAAATCGAAGCCGGGGTCAGTCATCTCCAGGCCAAGCGCGTACTTCCAGTCAATCCGGTTTCTGACCGCTTCTGCGGCCTGTCGGTCTGACAGGTCTTCTGCAAACTGCATCACGGAGACTAAAGCCAGTCGCCAAGGGCACTGAGCGGGCTGTCCGTGGGTGGGGAATAACGTTGCAAAATCGCGATCGCTATAAATTGAACCCAGTTCATCGCGTAGGTCCAGATAACGGTTGCCTTTAGGAAAGACCTGATGAGCAATGCGAGCGGTTTCGGCTGGCACTGAGCCAGTGGGCTGAACTTGTAGCATGAGTCCATTCCTCCTAGCACTTCAGATATAGCAGGGAATTGCTAGCTCAATTCTGGCATGGACACCGCATTTTGACTTCGCCAACAGTATCAGCAATGGAACAGAAACCTGCGCTAAGGCTGAACCCCTTTCCTGTCATGGGATGTAGTCGCCAAACTCAGCCGTATCATGGGGAATCGTCTTGAGCAGGTCATTGATATCATCAAGGTCAACCGCCTCTGAATCAAAGGAAGTGCCCAACCATTCGCGCCTCAACGCATGTTCAGGATGCTTCGGGTCTTTGATGGCTTTTAGCAACGTCTGATACCCCCACGTCCCACCACAGTCTTCAGGCGGGCAAGCTCTTTTCGCCTTAATGCAGACGGGGTAGTGAGTATCCTTCTCAGCAGTGAGTACCTTTTCGACCAAGACTTCATGCTCCCAAGAATCGCCGAAGTCATAGAGGTAGAAGAACTTGAACTTCTCCCCCCTAATGACCTTGCTCAACTTGACTGACTGCCCGTCGCGCATGTCCAACTCATCAAGTCCGATGTCGAGCCTAGCCATTGAGTACTCCATCCCCTGAATCGAGAACGAGTGCAGGTGAGAAGCTGTCCAACCCATGGCAAACTGAATGACCCAATGCAAATGTCCTAATGTGGCATCACTGCGCACCTGCACCCGTCGCCAAATCGGTGGCCGGATACCTCTGAGCGCAATCTTGAGCTGGTAAACAGACTGAGCTTTCTTTCGAGGAGCCATTTTAGATCTGGGGGGTTGAAAATCAGGATGCGCTTGCCGATGCCGTTTAACAATCTCAGTGACGGTCGTTTTGCTCAGCTTCAAGTCATGAGCAATGGTGCGATAGGGAACCTTATCTTCCACCATCTGTATCACCTGTGGCACGAGCCGGTCAGACTTCGTGCGCTGACCTGGTTGCCTGCCCAGCACCTTGCCCCTGGCCTTGGCCGCAGCGAGCCCAGAGCGCACCCGCTCACTAACCAAATCACGCTCAAACTCAGCTAGTGCCGCCATGAGCTGAGCAATCAGTCGCCCTTGAGGCGTTGCCAAATCGAACTGGAGCCCGGTTTGAGCTATCAGAGAGACGTCCCAAGCCTGCAAATCCTGTAGCGTCTGAATGAGATCTAGAGTGCTGCGTCCCCAACGAGTCAGCTCCGTCACCAAAATCGCATCAATCCTCCGTGCCTGCGCCAGAGCCATCACCTTCTGTCGTTCAACCCGATTTTGTTTTGTGCCCGACGCTGTTTCCTTCCAAATGCCAACAACCTTGAAATCAGCTTTCTTGGCATAGGCCAATAAGTCTTGCGCCTGCCTGTCGCAAGATTGATCGGCTGTCGAAACTCGACAATAAATGGCGACCGTTTTTGTACCATTTGAACCCCTCGGGAAATAGGGGGCTGAAACCCTTACTGTGTCGTACCGTTTTACTGTATCAATCAGACTATACTCTGAATGGTACAAAATAATAGTAACAATCTGTTGCTTTAGCCTTTATGCCTGTTCGTTTCCTGACTGAAGAGCAACAACAGCGCTATGGGCGCTATCCAGGCACACCGACTGATATTCAACTTGACCGATATTTCCATTTAGACGATGCCGACCGACAATTGGTAAGGGCACGGCGTGGTGACCATAATCGCCTGGGGTTTGCAGTGCAGCTAGGAACGGTGCGATTCTTAGGTACCTTCCTGGTCAATCCAATTGAGGTGCCGCCCAACGTCATTGACTATTTGGCACAGCAGCTAGAGGTCGCTAGCACGAGTAGCCTGTCAGCTTATCTGGAACGTGAGGAAACCCGCTGGGGGCACGCAGATCTTATTCAGCGTCACTATGGCTATCAAGATTTTAGCGCCCAGCCAGCACACTGGAGGTTCGTTCGTTGGCTCTATGCTCGCGCCTGGGTGGGAACAGAAGGCCCCAGCGTGCTCTTTGATATTGCTACCGCTCAACTTTTGGAGCAAAAAATTTTACTCCCCGGCGTCAGCGTCTTAGAACGTTTGGTGGCGACCGTACGAGAGCGGGTGTCACAGCGGGTCTGGAAGGCACTGTCACGCCTACCAACGGCTGAGCAGTGCCAGCGGCTAGACGCCATTCTCAAAGTAGATGAGGATGCTAGGCAAACTGTCCTTGATCAGCTGAGACGCTCACCGACACGCCGTAGCGCCCCGGCGCTGGTCGCGGCGCTTCATCGGTTGAAGCGAATACGAGCAATCGGCGTCAGCCATCTGGTGCTGCCCAATGTTCCGCCCAGTCGCTTGAAGGTACTATCACGAGCCGCGTTCACGTCAAGAGCTCAAACCATTCAGCGGATGCCGAAAGCGCGACGGATAGCGACGTTATTGGCCTTTGCTCGCGATGTCGAAGCGACAGCCCAGGATGATGCGTTGACTATTCTAGAGCTGCTCACCAAAGAGCTGTTGTCCAAATCAGCCAATCAAGGCAAAAAAGAACGACTGCGGACGCTCAAAGATTTAGATGCGGCTGCGCTGACGTTGAGCGCAGCCTGCGCCATTTTGATAGCCCCAGAGCAGGAGGCGGCTCATCTGCGTGAGACGATATTTGCTCGGATTTCTTCAGAGCAGCTGGCTGCGGCTGTTGAGCAAGTAGAGTCCATTGCTCGTCCGCCAGACGACCAGTACTATCCTGAGATTTTGAGTCGTTGGCGCACCGTGCGGCTGTTCCTGCCAATGCTGTTGAATACGATTGATTTTCAGGCAACCCAGGCAGGGCAGCCAGTTCTCGCAGCGGTGACTTTCCTCAAATCAATTGAGGGCAAGCGTAATCCCGTTATGAAAGATGCGCCCTTGGCCATAGTCAGCAAAGGCTGGTTGCGCTGGGTGTGCCCGACGGCAGGTGAAATTGATCGTCGCGCCTATACCTTCTGCGTACTGGAACAGCTAATGAATGGTCTGCGTTGCCGGGACTTGTATGTCTCTCCGAGTGTGCAGTGGAGTAACCCGCAGGAAAAGTTGCTTCGGGGCCGTGAGTGGATGGCGGTGCGGAGCCAAGTCTGTCGCACGTTGAATCTTGCACCGGAGCCTGATGAGAAGCTGGCGCAGCTAAAGCAGCAGCTGAATGATGCGTACTACCGGACGGCTCAGAACCTGCCGACGAATGACGCGGTACAGATCGTTGAGGAGGAGAACGGACGACCAACCCTGACAATCAGCCCACTGGAGAAGCTGGAAGAGCCTGAAAATTTGCGATCGCTCAGGGCGCAGGTGACAGCCTTACTGCCTCGGGTAGATCTCCCTGAGGTGCTGCTGGAAATCCATGAAAAAACAGGCTTTCTCGATGCCTTTACCCATGCCCATGAGGAAGGTGCTCGCGCTGATAAGGTCACGACCAGCCTCTGTGCTGTCCTGGTAGCGATGGCTTGCAACATCGGGCTCAGACCTTTGCAGCGTAAGGATACACCTGCCTTAACGAAGCACCGCTTAGCTTGGATAAAACAGCACTACATCCGAGCGGAAACACTGGTTGAGTCGAATGCTTGCTTGGTGAACGCACAGAAAAATGTCACCATTGCTCAAGCCTGGGGTGGTGGTGAGGTCGCTTCTGCCGATGGTCTACGGTTTGTGGTGCCGGTGAAGACGTTGAATGCTGGCCCTAATCGCAAGTATTTCAACAGTGGGCGGGGCATCACCTACTACAACTTCGTCTCAGATTTGTTCGCTGGGTTTCACGGCCTAGTGGTGACGGGGACGTTGAGAGATTCGTTGGTGGTACTCGTCGGGCTGCTGGAGCAGCGGACGGGGCTCAGGCCGCGTGAGCTGATGACGGATACGGCTGGTTACAGCGATATTGTCTTTGGTCTTTTCTGGTTGTTGGGCTACCAGTTCAGTCCGCGCTTAGCTGACACGGGCGAGGCCCGGTTCTGGCGACTCGACCCGAAGGTTGACTATGGCGTACTCGACGGGATAGCCCGACAGAAGGTGAAGGTGCATCTCATTGAGAACTCGTGGGACGACATGTTGCGGGTGGCCGGGTCGCTCAAACTTGGCAAGGTCAGTGCCCTTGAGATCATGCGCGTGCTACAAAAGGGCGGCAAGCCTTCCACGTTAGGTAAGGCGATTGGGGAGTTGGGCCGGGTGGCGAAGACGTTGTATCTGCTGAACTACATCGATGACGAGGCTTACCGGCGGCGAATTCTGACTCAGCTCAATCGGGGAGAGGGGCGGCACAGCTTGGCTAGAGCGATCTGTCATGGCAACAAGGGGGAGATTCGGCAGCGCTATCGCGAGGGACAGGAAGATCAGCTCAATGCGCTGGGCCTAGTCACCAATGCTGTTATTCTCTGGAACACTTTGTACATGGATAGAGCCCTTGATCACCTCCGCGCACAGGGCTTAGAGATCGATCCTGACGACATTGCTCGGTTGTCGCCTCTGGGACATATCCACATCAATATGCTCGGTCGCTATTATTTCGAGCTGGCTGAGGCGCTTAAAGCCGGTGGGTTTAGACCGCTGCGGAATCCTGATGATCCGAACGAGCCATTTTACTAGGGCTGAAAACCATATACGAGGAGGACTTCAGCCTTAGCGCAGGTTTCTGTTCCGTTACTGATACTGTTGGCGAAGTCAAAATGCGGTGTCCATGCCAGAATTGAGCTAGCAATTCCCTGCTATATCTGAAGTGCTAGGAGGAATGGACTCATGCTACAAGTTCAGCC
>JAAUPS010000248.1 GCA_012033015.1 Phormidesmis sp. RL_2_1 | reverse complement strand
ATCATTTGGCAGGGATGCAGAGCTGCATCAGTACGCCACCAGCGATTTTATCGGTAGAAGAGCAGCTAGCAGGCGGTGCCAGCGTCGATGATTTAGTAGCTGCGGGTGTTCTGTACGACGACGATGATCCTGACAATCAAGAGGAGTATGACTTCACACCACTGCCACCTAAAAGAGAGATTCCTGAAGGGCCGCCGATGTCGGATGAGGAATTTTGAGGCTTGGATGAGCGATTCCCTCAAATACAACAATATGGCTGAAGAGTTCCGAAAGAATGCTGCTCGGCTTCGCGTTGAGAAACTGAAAGGAAATGCTCCAGATAGAACGGTTTGACATCAAAACCGGAAAACTAATTCAGGTGAGGCTTGAGGGCAGCCAGCAGCCTGCGGTAAAGCTAGTAGAACACGCTTACCTTGAGCATTGGCTAGTCTCGAACGGGATAGAGGCTCAGTTTTCTGTTGGCAGTTTCTACGAGAGCATTCATGACTCAGACCGGCTGCGCTTAGAATCGGAGGGCAAAGTGCTCGCCTTTAGTAATGGCAGTGAGGGCTACTTTACCGACCGTGCTACTGCTCAACTGATGATGCAAGGTAGTGAGACGGTCACCCCTATCTATGCTAACGACCGTAACTCTCCTCATAATTCAGTCGCCTATGGTGGTCTAATTGCATCAGATGGTGTAACCTCTACGACGCTTCAATGTGCTCGTATGCTCATTATTGATGATGAGCGCAGAACTCACGGCGATACGTCACTGCAAGACAAGAACGGTCGGTCTGTTACTGCCCGCGAGTTAGCAGCGCTCTACGACAAGATGGGCGACGGCACAATGTTGGTGTCTAACCGCACGATGAGATCATTGCAAACAAGGGAAGAGCGAGAGAATATAGCGCTTAAAGCAGATGAAAAGTCAGGTGTGAGCAGCAATTTCTCTACACTCTTTCAAGAGATGCTAGCGGCAGACACGGCTGTCGCGATCAGTGATCGCCAGGAGGAAGCTTTAGCACGCCGCAGCGTGGTTCAGTTTCGCGCAGCTAGTCCTGACCTACCCGGAATCGCCAAGGGAACGATGGCAAGTAGCTACTGGTGTGAGCGCTTAGGCGTCGATGCCATTATCTCTAGTAACGACATCAAAGGCGATGATGGTAGGCTATCTGCGCCCGGAATAAAAGAGGTCTCTAATTTCTGGATCAACCGAAAGGCGATCGCTCAGTATGGCCAGCAGTCCGTTGGGCCCCAGGTCAAATACACCATCCCGGAGGCGACGCGGCTGGAGATTAATCCCAAAGTTCAGGCGCAGGCTGAGGAATTAGCCCTAGTGATGGGAGACTTCGCCGCCTTGAGTCAACGTTACATAGCGCACAAAGAAAAAGAGAGATCGCGCCCCTATCAAGAACTGGAAGACGACATGCTACAAGCGACCCGTCCAGACTGGCTGTATGACGTTTTGAGTGCTGATAAGTATGGCCAGCTTACAGGCCAAGCAAAGGTAGTTGACGGCCTATCTCGCTATGTGCGAAGTGAATGGCTAAGATTGGCGACGAACGGGACATCGGTTCCCTCTGCAATGGCTCAGCACCATAGCCAGATCAAACCTTGGGAAGTCTGTAACAAAGACCTCCCACATGGCGCTATTGTCGCCTATTACCGTTCTCCTTTCCCGAACGCGGGTGCAGCAGCGATCGCCATCAATAACACCGAAGTCATTCGAGAGCACGACAGGGAAGCTTTTTCAAAGCAAGGGGTTGCTTACTTACCGCCCTGGACAGCAAAGAACATAGCAATTACTGACTTTGATGGTGACATGAATGGCTTCTTCGTCGGCTATCAGGCGACTGTACCTGACTTACCGCAGCAGCTTCGAGCTGAGTTAGCAGCGGTTGAAGCGCTACCGCCAGCGCAGCAGCACGAGGCAGGCCGAGCGCTATTTGAGCGCATGATTCAGCAGCTAGAGCAGGGGCAGGAAAGCCGCATTACACCAGACGAGCATCCGCTAGTAGTCAAGGAGTTTGCCGAACGGAATGCGCCTGAAGTCAGGCCCCCAGAGATTGTTAAGCAGACTAAAGAAAAGCATTCCTGGCAGGAGGAAGAGGCTCACGCTGCTGCTACTTGGAGAGCTTGGAAGATTACCGCCGATAACCCAACTGGTAAAGTAGCCAATGCAGGAATGTCGTTGCAGGCGCTGGCGTTAGAAATGAGGTACACACCTGTTAAAAAGAGAGAAGCGCTTCTAGATCAAGTGTCAGGGCACTTCACTAAGTTTCTTCAGAAAGTGGATGCAGGTAAAGTCTCTATTCCTGATGACGACTGGTTGGCCTCTCAAAGTTTCTCTCCCTTTTACAGAGAGCGGATTGAGGAGACCATAGAGGCATGTCAAAAATTAGAGAGGATTAAAGCTCCTCGGCAGCGAGAGACATTTACTGAGGGGCATTTACAAAAAGCATCCATTCTCTTCTCAGAAATCGCAAATGGCCCCAATGCCGTCAATTTACAAACCGCCGTCGATATGGCTAAAAGTGCCAAAGGCATTGATGGAGATCTGCACAAATTCGTAATAGCCCTGCAATACAAGCAGGATGTTTTGAGGAAAAGCAAGAACAGCCCAGAAGTGTATGTAGGCGGCAAGGAAATGCCGACGAATACTGACGAGCCAGTTGCTTGGAACGTTCAGACAGTCAACAAGCACTACAGCGATGCTCAGTTAGAAGAACGTCTGCACCAGGAATTCCAAGCAATCTTTCCGATGGCCGATACGAAGCAACAGGCAGGGCAGGCAAAAGCCATCATCCACAACTACAACGGCCTGATGGCGAAGGCAATCAAGGGTAAATCAAGACACCGGCAACGACGACCTGAAGACCAAAAGCCAACCCTACAGGTCACCGTCTCAGACGGTAGATCGTTGACGCTGCAAAATATACAGGACGCGCAAGGCCAGCTACCTATCTGGCGAGCAGAAGGGCTACAGCCAAACTGGACAGTTCGGGTGAAGCAAGACCACAGGGCAAGCCCAAAAGAACGATTCCCTGCGCAGCTCATCTTTATAAACAGTTATGGCATCACCCAGGCTGAGCGCATCGGTTACGTCTCACCCGAATCAGCAATCCAGCACAGCCTAGCGCAGAAGCTTCAGCAACCCGGTCAGAAGCTGAGCATCTCTGCCCCTACCGTCGCCAGTCGAGTGCCTTGGGCGCAGCAGAACGATACTGATCTGCTCTTTGAGGAGGCAAACAGATATATCGAATCAGCGATCGCACCTCCGGCAGGAAAAGATATAGCAGCGCATCGACAGGAGCTGGCTACGGCGCTATGGCGACAGCACAGCGGGCGGCATATTGTGATGAAACAGTTCCCGGAAGTTTTGGGCGATCGCCTACAGCAGGTGCCTGAGATTCAGATCGGTCGGCTCCAAGTTGCCAGTGCTGTCGGCCAGGAGCTAATCGAACAGAGTCCGCATACCATCCAATTTGGCAAAGCTGCTTTCCTTGCCAAGGCGGGAGATAAGCTTGCTCTGCCGTCAGTGTCGGTGATGAAGCCTGATGGTCAGCATCTGGTTGGCGCGGTGGCTGCTCGTTCGGTAGCGCTGCCAGAGGGGGCGACCTACATGGCGGCTTTTTCTAAGAATGCAAAGAGCGATCGCGTTATCGATATGCAAGTGATCGACTTAGTGAGCGTGGCGCAGACCCAGGCCGAAGTGGCGGCGTTCTCAGAGGGGCGCTCGCATCTGACCTTCGACTATGAACCCCATGCTGCCTACGGCGTGCGCGTGGGCGATATTGTTGTGGCTCAAGCGGGGCAAGGCGGTGAGTCGGTTGCCCTGCTTGTGGGCGGACAGCATCGGATTGATGCAAGACTGGCCGCGAAGGCGGGGGCTGCTCAGCGCTGGGCGGCGGTGGAGAAGTCTTCACCCGCTGCCCTCTTTGAGCGATTGGCCGCAGCTCAAAGTGAAGGCAAGCAGCTATGGGGGCTGAACGTTGAGCCGTTGGGAACCTATCGTCAGGGGCAGATTACACCTTTCACAGCAGATGAGGAAGCGCAACAGATATCGCCTAAGACTGTTCCTGAAAGAGCCGTAGAACACCCTGACAAACATCCTATTGTTTCTCCTATCCCTGAATCAGCGCAGCCGCCTCAACCTAATCAGCCATCTGAAGAAATCTTGCCTTCTCGCCTTTTGTGGGATAGGTATAGCGCTCAAAACAGCGGTGTTATAGCAGGGGTAGCCGCAGGGAATCCGTCTGTTCAGCGATCGCTCGATCAGACAATGGCGAAGCAGGCGATTCAAGATGGTCATTCTGCGAAAGAAGTTGAGGAAGCGATCTCGCACCATAGCCCGCTAGCAAAGCAGAGCAGTCAGCCGGAGACGTATGCCAAAGCTGCTGTCGAGCAGGCGGCTAGCTCCCTGCCTAAAAAGCATTCACAGGTTCAGAATAAGGCTAGGGCAGTGACGAGACGAACAAAAGCTAAAGATACTGGCATCAGTTACTAGCAAGCCGCTGATGAGCTAGTCAGGACGCTTGGATATCAGCGCCTTTGACAGGCTTATTCTCCAGAAAATTCTGAGTATTCTCTTGTTTCTGCATTGAAGAAGATGCATGGTAATTTCCTGCCTGCATCAGAGAGGCTTTGACTGCCGATAGAAAACAATCTTTCTCGTTCTGCCTGAACACTCAGGCGGGATATGCTTTCGCACTTGCGCGTTGAGAGAAAAGCGTTTGGCTTTATCTCGTTGATCTTTCACTAGGTACAACGCTCATGAAATTCGGAAAAAGAGTTTTTAAGCGTGGTTTTTTAGGCACCCTGATGATGGCAGCGACGATTCCCGTTGCAGTTCACGCGAATGCTGCTACTCCTGACTTGATGCAGATCCCTAAGCTATAGAGGATAAGGGGACAGTTCGAGGAAACTTCGGCTCTGCAACTGCCGAGTGCGTAGTTACAGGAGATCTAATAGATGTAGATATCACCCTGAACTCTGTGCGTGGAAAAATCACGATTATGGCTGGCATTGTCACAACTGACGCAGGTCATATTAAGGCATTTAGCCACATTCCTGTCCGCTCGCAATACGAGGTGAATGATTCTATTCAGCTTTCTCTTGAAGGGGTTGAAGCAGGAACATACACTGCGACTGTACTTGGAAGCGGTACGACGACAGAGGGCATCTTCGCCTTTACAACGTCTTGTGCTTTCTCAGTTCAGTAATCCGCTGTTTGATGATTATAGATGAGCTAGTAGGAACTAGCTCATCATTCTTTTACTGCTCTTTGTGCGGCTGAAGCCATGTTTACGTCTTTGCAGATTGAAATAAATTAGCTGCTTTCCTGTACTCCTGTAATGAGCGAACTGGATCGTTACTTTTATACGCTGTTCCGAGTGTCATACAGACATGCCCGTTACTGGGGTCTAATCTTTTAGCTGTTTCTAAATCTGCAATCCCTTCTTTTTCTTTTCCTTCTGCCAGTCTTGCCGTACCCCTCAAAAGATAGCCAAATGAGCTTTCTGCGACTAAGTCCTCTGCTATATTTTCTGGGAAATTAGGTAAGGGATTCAATATCTCTTCCATGCCGCCTTGCCAAATTGCGAATCTGTCTCAAAGTATATATCAGGTGCTTGTACGCTGCTACGATTTGTTCAGTTCGATGAGATAGACTGCTATTTAGAGTGCTGTAGCCGTCTTATCCATCGTCGGGCAACGCTTTCTCTGTCTATCCCAGCTCTTCTAAAGAGGATTGCAGCCGTTTTAAAGGCGGCGATCGCATCCTCTTTTTTTTCATAGCGACATATGTTTGACCTTTGTAGAAGTGAAGGTCTCCATTGTCGGGAGCTATCTCTAGGGCTTTTTCATAGTCATCGAGAGCCTCTTGGTTTCTTCCGATTACCCGTCGTTGCTGAGCACGAATCATGTAGCCGTCTACGTTCTTCATAGGTAGCCAGTCCCCGTGAATTAACTCGCTGCGGTTACCAGCGGGACCGAGAAGCTGAATCGCACCAATCGCAATACTAGGGTTGAATGGGTCATTCATAACTGTAGGAAGCTCCGTTTATGTTGATGAGACTCTATGTTCCTTTGCGTACTGATGAAGCGCACGATTGACAGATTCTGAATCGGGAAAAATTTCGTGCAAGTCAGGGTCTATGACGACTACATTCGTCCCTTCTTTATAACCGTTGGCATACTTCCCGCGTACACCTGACTTGATCAGATCATCTGAATATTCAGGTCTGAGAGTGTCTTCATTGCTCATGTGCTTTGCGCTCCAGTCAGTTAGCTAGAGTGATTTGTCAGCCAGCTTTGTATGTCAGAAAGCTCTGAAAAATCGAGCAATGCTTCACTCAGTTCCTCTAGTGCTGTTAACGGTAGCTCTGAGATTGAAATATGAATATCCTCTGGCAGTTCACCAAAGCGCTTCCCGAGCTGTCGAGTAATAAGGTTTATTGCTCCCTCTCTTCTAGCATCTTCTTGGACTTCTTGAAAAACCCTAGTTTCTTCAAAAGTGATATCTAGCATCTTCTCCACCTCTCGACGAGTCATTTGTCCAAAGCGATATGAAATGATGGTCACGACTATATCTATAATGATACGACTCTCAGCAGCCGGTACCGCTTGCGCCCGACTCAGTAATTCTTTGGCTTCTTCAGGTGCTTGAGCTTCGTCCACGGTAGCCAGCACCATCAGACCAACCCACAGAGGTAACTCCTGGATATCGCCCAGCTCATCAAGGTATATCCGATGTACCTGTCCTCCATTCAAAAGGCTGCGATGTGGAAAAGGTCACTTTGCTCCGTGCTGCGGGATGGATAGATGACAATGACCTGCCAATCCGTAAAGCGCTCCCGACTGCGGTAGAAGTAGAGTGACGCTTCCGCGAAGATGCGCTCGTAGAGCCGCTTATCCTTTTGAAACTGCACCTCTACAAAGAAAACGGCTCCTGGTTCTCCTTCAGGTGGAAGAAATACGCCGTCGATCTCAAACCTGGGTTCTTTGACGGCAACTGAATCAAATCGGTAAGCTTCAGCATTAGCGGGTGGATCGGGGATGAGTTCAGACAGAAGCGCAGGTGCTTGGCGAAATAGGTAGTAAAAAATCGAGTCTCTACGCATAAGGTAGTACGTCTTTAGTACAACTGATTTTATCAGGCGTCTACTCTTTTTTTGCCTGCGGCACTTCAATGTGAAAATTGCAGGTATCAAGTCCCGCCTCGACGCAAGCCTGAAGTTCCTCTTGATTCCAGCGCTCAAAGTCAGCCCAGGTTGATTGACTGGCCCTGGTGCTATGCCCAAACCATCCGAACGCCCAGCCCGTCGCAAATAGCAAGGACGCACCTAGACAGGCAAAGCCCGCCGCTTCCATGTAGTAAGCCTTGCGAAACCGCTTTGATATGTCCTTCACCTGCTCAGCAGCGGTGGCTTGAGCGCTAGCGATCGCATGAGCTGCCAGCTTCTCTGCCTCTGTCCTAAGCTGCTC
>JAAUPS010000247.1 GCA_012033015.1 Phormidesmis sp. RL_2_1 | reverse complement strand
AAGCTCACCAAGATAAGGAATGCTCACCAAGACAAAGTCAGGATGCATCCTTAATTTTGCTCTATCAGAGCACCCGATATTAAGTTGCTCTATCAGGGCACCCGATATTAAGCGGCCCGCCAGATGGGCAAAGTCGGGCGCTGTTGATCGCTAGCGGGGTAGTAAGCTAAATCAGCCTGCATTAAGTGGTGAGGGCGTTCGAGAATGTCTATTTCTTCGATGCTCTGCCAGTGGAGCCGGGTGAAAAATCGGACATTTTGCAACTGTACAGTGGCCAAAAAGCGATCGCATCCCCAAGTATTCGCTGTTGTCACCGCCTTTTGAATGAGCCCTTTGCCAATGCGCCAACCTCGACGAAATTCAGGATGCACGCCTAGGCGTCCGCCATACCAAAGTCTGGGCTCTTGTTCATAAATTCTCACCACACCGACGATGCGATCACGTTGATGGGCTTGATGGGCGATCGCCACAATCGGATAGGCGCGCCGATCGCTCTCATCTCGATCATGCTCTTCAAACAAGCCCTGCTCCTGACAAAAAATCTGTTGCCGTAAGTCGAAATAATTTGCCACGTCACTCTCACAAAGCGCTAGCGCAAAGCTGTAGGTCAGTTTACTCATGCCGAATATTCCTCAATGCTTAAAACCTGGATGCTCACCGTCCTAATGCTCACCGTCCTAAAGCTCACTGTTCTAAAGCTCACTGTTCTAAAGCTCACCGTCCTAATCTTCAAAACTGGACAATGCTGAACAGGCCCCACACTTAGCGCAGCCCGCCTTCATATCAGCAGAAAGCAAATTGGCCTGCTTGAGCTTTGCACCAATCGTTTGGTATAGCTCGAACATCAACTCACTGCTCGGTGGGGCCTGCTGGGCTAGGGGCGTACCGACAATCGGCACAAACGGCACCACAAAAGGATAAACGCCGATGTCGATCAGCGATCGCACATCTCCAAAAGCGTCTCCTTACTATCTCCTAAGCCCGCCAACAGATACGTACTCACCTGATTGCGGCCAAACACCCGTACCGCTGCCGCAAATGCTTCAAAATAGTAGCTCAGCGGCACCCTTGCTTTACCGGGCATAATCTTCGCGCGCACCGCCGGATCAGCCGCTTCTAGATGCATCCCTAGGCTATCAACCCCCGCAGTGTGCATTTTGGCAAACCACTCAAAATCATCCGGTGGCTCACACTGGGCCTGAATCGGTAGCGAGGGCACTCGCTTGCGAATCGCTTGGGCGCAGTCTGTCAAATACGCTGCGCCGCGATCAGTGACATTCGGTGTGCCGGTGGTCATAATCATATTTTCTACACCGTCTAGTTGCACCGCCGCGGCGGCGACTTCGGCGAGCTGCTGTGGCGTTTTTTGGGCGATGGTACGATCGGCCTCTAGTGATTGCCCAATCGCGCAGAACTGGCAAGCTGTTGTTCTATTATCGTAGCGAATACAGCGTTGTAAAACAGTTGTTGCCAAAACATTGTGACTGTGGAGGAGGGCAATTTTCCAGTAGGGAACGCCATTAGCTGTTTTGAGCTGATAAAACCGAGGTCGTCGAGGAAAGTCAATTGGTGCAACAGCCTTGCCGTTGTAGGTCAGGGTAGATTTTCCGGTTTCTTTATCTTGCCTTACAGCATAGGGTGACTCAGCCGCTCCGGTGGTGTACACAGGCACCATCACCGTTGTTTTGCCTACGGTGACCGCCTTGTGATCCGAAGGGCCTGCGCCGCCTTTACGGCCTGATACGCCCAAATCGCTAGCGAGATCACTCGCCCAATTGCCAGCTCGCTCTCCAGCGGCGGCATCGACAACGAGGTTCAGCCCTTTGGTTTGCAATTCGGTAATCACCTGTTGTTGATTCATAGGTCAAAAAAAGATTAGGCTCACGTCTCAAAAACGGGCAGCTCATTTTCAAGGTAGGGCAGGGAAGCAGCTATATCGGTATCCTCAAGCCTAGGGGTATTCTCTGCCATCGTTAGCGATTCAGACGGTGTTGCCAAAGGCGATGAAACCACAGCATAAGGCTCTGTGTTGAGCTTGAGCTGTAACAAATCGGGGCGAGCGTAATGACCAACAGAATCCATCATGCGCTTGCGCTTCGTGATTAAAGTAAAATCGAGTTCGGCGATCGCCATGCCCTCATCTGCTCGAATAGGCTCACACAAATGCACCCCCTCAGGGCTGATAATCGAGGTATAGCACCCGCCTTGTAATGCCTTTTGCAGACTCTCGTCAGGGGTAATGTTTACCACTTGCTCAGGTGTTAGCCAGCCCGTGGCATTCACCACAAAGCAGCCCGACTCCAAAGCATGGTGGCGCATGGTCACCTCCATTTGCTCAGCAAAAATACTCCCCACCATAGAGCCTGGAAACTGGCTGCAGTGAATCTCTTCATGGGCGGCCATCAGGCTATATCGGGCCAAAGGATTGTAGTGCTCCCAGCAGGCCAGTACGCCCAAGCGTCCGGCAGCGGTATCGCAGGTCTTTAGCCCCGAGCCATCGCCTTGACCCCACACCATGCGCTCATGGTAAGTCGGCGTTATTTTTCGCCGTTTCAGCACACAACTGCCATCGGCATCAAACACAAGCTGAGTGTTGTAAAGAGAACCCTGGTCTCGCTCGGTGACTCCCAACACAATCACCATTGCATGTGCCCTTGCAGCACGGCTGATAGCCCCAGTCACCGGACCAGGCACCTCAACGGCTTGTTGATAAAGTCGCATATGCTCTTTTCCCATTAACACCGGCGGTGTCACAAAAGAGAAATATGGATAATAGGGCACAAACGTCTCTGGAAAGACTATCAGTGCTACCCCTTTCTTGGCAGCATCTGCGATCGCTTGCAGAACTTTCTCTACCGTGTCAGATTGACTATAAAGCACAGGTGATAGCTGTACGGCAGCAGCCCTAATTGAGCGAGGGTGAGTCATCAGCCTACATTGTCCAGGTATCTAAAATGAACGCGCCTTCATTGCGATGCATCAGGACAATGTCGAGTACATCGAGCGGATTTATTGGCGTAATTCCGGGAATTAAAGAAGGCTCTCCATGACCGTACAGTGCCTGCAGGGCAAACCGGCAGGCATACACTTTACCGCCATCGTCAATAATTTTCACCAGTCGATTATTCATTGCCAAATGGCCAGGAAAAGCTTCATCATTGAGTTTAGGAAAACCTCGCTGCACGCCCAATGTAACGCCGGGGCCATAGAGCAACACAGAGGTATCGAATCCCTTTGAAATCAAACGACTGACCTGCAGCAGGTTCACCAATCCAATCGATCCTTCAAAGGCAACCGTATGAAAAGTAACCAGTGCTTTTTCTCCTGGCTCAGCTTTGACATCGGGAAATACTTTCTCTTCATAATCGACAAAAAAGTCACCGGCCTTGTGCGCAGGGGCTGTTACTTCAGGCATTTGATTCACTCCCAAGATGAGGTTAGCTACAACACTAATCGCTCAATCAATCCCTTGCTTGTATCTGTTGTTACAAAGGCAAACAACCTGACAATTGAGACAGCCCTGTTTTGATATAGCGTTTGATGCGTATAGTGCGTATAGAAGTGCGTGTAGAAGTGCGTATAGAAGTGTTTGTAGATCGATGTGGCCAACCATCGCCAAATGCATCTGACGATGGCTATACCTGGTTTGGTACCTGCACAAAAAAACAGGTGAGGGCTTATTGGCATCGTTTAGCCCATGCCGATGAGCCTGTTGATAAGGCGGGCTTTCAAAATCTGGTAGCAGCTTATACAAGCGCTTTGAGAAGTCGCCTCTATGGTTAAGCTAGTGGCTTAGGTGGCTTAGGTGGCTTAGATGACTTTAGGTAACTATAGGTGACTTAGGTTGTGCTCAGCTATTTTAAGGCTGAGATATTCCTGGGTTGGGATGTTTTTAGACTGTTTCTGGCCTGCTGCTTAAGGCTGTTTTGGGACTGTTATGGTGTCACATTTTCCTGTTGTTATTGTAGGTGGCGGTCAGGCGGGGTTGTCTATCAGCTACTGCCTTAAGCAGCGAAATATTGACCATATTATTTTTGAACAACACCAGGTTGCCCATGCTTGGCAGGCCAAACGGTGGGATTCTTTTTGCCTGGTTACCCCTAACTGGCAGTGTACGCTGCCGGGGTATTCCTATGCGGGGGAAGATCCCCATGGCTTTATGCAGCGCGATGAGATTGTTCAATATGTAAAAGGCTATGCCCAGTTTGTTCAGCCTAACTTAAAAGAAGGTGTGACGGTGTTGAGCGTGCGCCCAGGTAAGGCTCAGCGAGGGTTTGAGGTTGTTACGTCTAGCGGGGCATATACGGCAGATCAAGTTGTTGTGGCCATTGGCGGCTACCACCGACCCAAGATACCTAGAATGGCTGAGCGCCTGCCTAAAAGCATTGTGCAACGGCATTCTTCTGAGTATAAAAATCCAGCATCGCTGCCCGATCGGGCTGTCATGATTGTAGGAACAGGACAATCGGGCTGTCAGATTGCAGAGGATTTGCACTTGGCGGGTAAGCAGGTGCATCTATGTGTGGGCGGTGCGCCGCGATCGCCACGCACCTATCGCGGCAAAGATGTGGTCGATTGGCTCGAGCACATGGGCTACTACGATATGCCGATTGATGAGCATCCGCAAAAAGAGTCTGTGCGGACGAAAACGAATCACTACGTCACAGGGCGTGGCGGTGGCCGTGAAATTGACCTGCGCCAGTTTCGCCTAGAAGGGATGCAGCTTCATGGCAGGCTCAAAAGCATTCAAAGCAACCAAGTCGAGTTTCAAGATGATTTGCAGCAAAATCTCGATCAGGCCGATGCGGTGGCCGAAAGTATCAAGCGCACCATCGATACCTATATTGAAAAGAACAGCATAGAAGCGCCTATAGAACCACCCTATCGTCCTGTTTGGATACCTGCTCTAGAACCGCTCAGCCTTGATATCCAAAAAGCTAATATTGGCAGCGTGATTTGGGCTACTGGCTATGAGGCTAATTTTGCTTGGATAGAGGTTCCAACTTTTGATGGTAAAGGGTATCCGAGCCATGAGCGGGGTGTTAGTGCTGTAGAAGGACTATATTTTTTAGGGTTGCCTTGGCTCTACACTTGGGGATCTGCCCGGTTTTCTGGTGTTGCGCGTGATGCCCACTACTTGGCCGACCGGATTGCGATGAAAGGCAAAGGTTTATCTCGAGCGCCTGCTAGAGGGATTAACGAAGTGGCCATGGGCTCTTGAAAAGTTTCTGAGACGTGGCTGATGGGGCATGAAGTGAGCTAAAGGATACAGTCAAAGTCTGGAGAAAACGCTAGGGTCAAAGGTGATTGGTCTAGCGGGCAGCTATCTCATGGATGTTTCTGTCATTGGTGCTAGTGGCGACTGTGGGCGCGAAATTGTTTCTCGCTTGGTCGCCTCGGGCGCGCTCATGCCGACTGAAAGGCTCCAGCTTGTAGGGCGCACCGACGGTCGCAGCAGTCAGATTCTCTACGGGATGTGCAGCGATTTGAGCGATGCCTATGCTGAAAAGGCACCAGTGCTAGATGTGGCCTTGAGCCCTAAAGAAATTGTCGCAGATGTGATTGTGATGACAGCGGGCGCTACGGTGGGCGGAAATGTCGTTTCTCGCGCCAAGCTTTCTGAGACAAATCTGCCTATTTTTGAAAGTTATGCGAAGGCGATCGCACAGTATGGCTACGGCCACGAAGTGATTCTTATTGTGACTAATCCGGTTGAATTAGCGGTGGAAGTTTTTAGCCGACACTTGGGCCGACACCGGGTGATTGGCGTTGGGGCCTATTCTGATTCGCTGCGCTTTCGGCGAGAGATTGCGGCGGACTTGGGGGTGCGCAGACAGCTTGTGCAGGGCTTTATTGTGGGTGAGCATGGAGAAGGCATGGTGCCTTTGTGGAGTAGTGTCAAAATTCACGGCATGACCTCAGATGAACTGCGCAATGCCCGACGGCGGCTACAGCGATCGCGCACCGTCAGCCAATTTCCCCAAGAGGTCGCCAGGGAAAAAAAAATCGTCATGGCCTACCTCAAAGACGGCAAAATTGCCCAAGCCTACAGCTATGTCGATAGCCTCCCGCCCGACCTACGGGTCGTCGTCAAACCCTTTGTCACCCATATTTCAGGGGCAAAAACCATTGCTGCAACCGCCAATGTCACCATCGACTTACTGCAAAATCTTTTAGAAGGGAGAGAAATGGTGGTCTCAGGGCAAGTGCAGCTCGACGGTGAGTTCTACGGTCTGCGCAGCCCATTTGGCGTGCCGATTGTGGTGACACCTTTTGGTTGGACACAGGTTGTGCCTTTGCAGCTATGGGCCGAAGAAGCCGATTTGCTGCATGAAATGGCAGGCCAGCTTAATAAAAGATTGAAACAGGACTTAAAGCATGGTTGATATTCTTCCACCTCGTATCAGTGCCACCTCTGCTGGAGATATGGCCCAAAAGCGATGGGTTTTTTTGGTGCGAGTTTTGGATAAGCCCGGTACCCTAACGGCAGCAGCGGCTGTTTTTTCCAATCGGGGTGTTTCTTTAGAAGGCATTCTAGGCAGTGGCATTGGCTTTACGACCATTGAAAATGGCCGACTGATTCTCAACTTTCGTGCCACAGAACAAAAGCAAGCGCTGCTTTATCGGGCCTTAGAGCGGCTGCCGGACGTTTTGCAAGTAGAGACCTATGCCTACGATGATGAACGGCTCAGAGCCATTGCGATCGCCAAACTCAATGTCAGTTCCAAAGCGCTGCACGACGACGATAGCTATTCGATTGAAACCATTGCGCAAACCAAAACAGAGCGCATTGTTATGCTCAACGGTGCGCCCTCTGCTTTGGACAGTGCGATCGCTCAATTTCGTCAACAAAACCAGCTAAACGACGTTGTTATGTCCTATATCGCCATCTAAGGATTGGGCAAGCTAAAGCTGATATTGCCATTTGCCGACCATACTCGGCAAAAAAGCCATGCTCAGCGACGCTTTTGCCCCATCGCATAACCTAGCCCCCCAGTCAGCGGATGAACGTTCTGGTCAGATGCCGCTACGCTGGCTTTTAGTCGTACCCTTTGTCGTACAAACTTTTGCTGCTGTAGGGCTCACAGGATACATTTCTTGGCGGAATGGGCAAAAAGCTGTTGAAACCTTAGCCAGTCAGCTTCAAAACTCAGTCAACAACGAAGTCGATCAGCACCTGAGCACCTATCTCAGTGAGCCCCAAAAGATGGTTTATCTAGCGGGTAAACAACTGGAAAGGGGCCTACTTAATCCTCAAGATCTGCAGGGCCTAGGTCAGCATTTTTACGATCAAATACAGGAATTTCCAGACTTTGCCTATATCAGCTTTGGCAGCCGCACTGGCGAATTTGTCGGCGTCGGCGTTGGCATTGATCTTCTCCCGGATAAAGCCTATTTGGACATTGTCGAACTATCCCATCTGGGCACATATGACGAATATGCGCTCAATGAACAGGGCGATCCTACTGAAAAACTTTTTT
>JAAUPS010000246.1 GCA_012033015.1 Phormidesmis sp. RL_2_1 | reverse complement strand
CCGTTGCTGCCTTGATACGGTAGGCGATTTCGCGATGGCGTAGCCAGCTCTCTCTAGGCGATCGCCTAGAGCTGATTTAGGTTTTTCAGGGACGACTATATAGCCTCTGTCGAATTGCTTAGGACAGTCTCATCGGCTCAATCCGTTATCGGACAACAGGCAACTCGACACGCAAAGTCAAAATGTATCCTTTGCTATAACTGCTGCTACTTGTCTCCTGCTACAAATAGTTTCTAGCCTGTATTTCAAATAAATTGGCATACAGTCCCTGATGCTCAATCAGCTCTTCATGACGACCACTTTCAACAATTTTCCCTTGATCCATCACATAAATGCGATCAGCCATTTTCACGGTTGATAGCCGATGCGTAATCAAAATAGCGGCTTGGTCTTCCATTAGCTCCCTAAATCGCTTAAAGACTTCGTACTCTGCTTTCGGATCCATGGCGCTCGTGGGCTCATCTAGCACGATCACCTGAGAGTCTCGCAAGAATGCTCTTGCTAGCGCTACCTTTGCCATTGCCCAATACTCAGCTCCTCGCCACCATCAAACAGCTTGCCCAGCATGGTGTCGTAGGATTGGGGCAATCGGGTAATCACCTCATGCGCACCTGATCGCTTGGCCGCAGAGATCACAGCCTCAGAGCCTTGGGGTAGCTCAACATTGCCTAACCATATGTTGTCTTGAGCTGAGAAGTAATACTTTGCATAATCCTGAAAAATGACGCTGATCTGCTGACGCAAGTCCACAACATCTAACTGCCGCAAGTCAATGCCATCCACCAAAATACGCCCCTCTGTAGGGTCATACAAACGACACAATAGCTTAATGAGCGTGGTCTTCCCCGAGCCATTTTCTCCAACTAGCGCAATTGTTTCCCCAGGGCGCACGCACAAAGAGATATCTTTCAGCGCTTGGCGGGCCGTACCCTCATATTGAAAATCTACATGGTCAAAAACAATGCCCTTTTGCATCGGATTAGGCATCAGTTGCGCTTGGGCAGGTGTTGCCAAACGAGGCTTAAGATCCAACAGTTCGTAGAGATTTTTCAGAAAAAGATTATCTTCATACAGACCAGAGAGACCTGTCATTAAAGCTCTTAGCGCACCTTGGCCGCGCTGGAGAGCTTGGTGATACAAAACCAAATCGCCTAAGCTAAGAGCCCCTTGCAGAGTCTGAGACAAGATAAATAAATAAATTCCCCCCAGCATCACGCCTGAAAGTAAGCTTGCCGCTGCAAAAGACAATGAGCGGCTCGTCATCAGCTTTAATTTGGCGTCATAAAACTGCGATCGCAGCCGATCAAACCGTTGACTAAACAGCTCACCCAAACCAAACAGTCGAATTTCTTTAGCAAACTGCTCTCCCGTCAATAAAAAAGACAGATACATAGAGCGTCGATCCACCGACGTCCATGTCCGCTGCCACTGGTAAAACGCTTGACTATAGCTCAGCCGCACCAACACAGAAGGGATAGCCGCCACTAACAATACCAGCGTAATCCACCCATGCAGCGTCAACAGCAAACCTATCATCGCCACCAAAGAAATCGTGTTTTGCCCCACTTGGGCCAGCCGACTCAAAAGCTGTGGCGGGCGAAAGGTTGCTTCTTGCTGAGCACGCTGCAGCGTATCGTGATAGCGGGGATTTTCGTAATAGGCCAAGTCAAGGGCAATCGCCTTAGCGTGCAAAATACCTCGCATATAGTCAGATACTTTTTGGGTTTGAGCAGTACTGACCAGCTCTGAAAAAGAACTGCTAAAGAGAGTCAGTAACGATACCACCGCAATCCCAACTAACAAAGGAATGAGCTGCCCAAGTGAAGAGGTTTGACCGCCAACAGCCAAACCCTCAGTCACTGCATCCACCAGCAGCTTAACCAAATAGATAGACCCCAAAGGCAACAGCCCCTGCAAGACAATCAGGCCCAGTCTAGCCACAGTCCATCTCGGGCTACTCTGCCATACCAAACGCAATGTCGGTAAAAAAAGTAACGTTTGCCGAATCTTTTGTTTAATCCGTCTACCTGCTCTCATACAACACTTACCGAGCCGGGGTTAATAGATCATGAGATGATAATTTTGCGATATCGTCTTCTACTAATGCCACCAATTTGGGCAGGTCTTCTAGCGCAGGCTTGCGGGTAAAATAGCCAAAAGAAACCTGTTGAATGAGCTGCGTGCAAAGCTGAAAATGCTGAGAAATCAGGTCTTTGTGCTCTTTTAATAAATCGATTGTACGGGTATGACGAATCAATTCACTGAAAGCCTCTTGACGTGTAGCAGGCGTAATTTCGTGGCGATCGCCCTTCCGCAACACATAGACTCGCCTGAGGGGCAAGGGTTCCTTTTGAAATCCCTTGGCAAACCTATAGGACAATTTTCCACAATCTTTGTAAACGGGTGATAGCCGGTCAACATCTGCACCGAGGCTAGCTAACGCCTCAGGTGCCACCTTAAATTGCGGATATGAAGGCAATACAAGAGCCTGATTCTGAGTAACCGATAAGGGCATAACATCATCGGTCAAAGCATCGTATCCTTTTCGATGAAAAGCAGTCGCCAAGGTTGATTTACCCCAACCCGAGCCGCCCATAAAGGCCACTGCTTGGTGATTAATATTAATGCAGCTAGCGTGCAAAACTAACAAGCCCCGCTGCTCTAGTAACAAACATAAAGCAGGCCCTAAAATTGTCGTGCGCAGAAGTGCTTCATCTACATGAGACAACGGCTCAACGGTGATTTCACATCCATCTACAAAAGAAAATTTAGCCACATGAGGAATTCTGCCAATCAGATTTCGGCTACCAACCGTATCACAATCAACAGCGTCGGTATCTACAGCTTCTACCGTGCCAAGCCGAACAGTAATATCTACAGCCTCTACATCACCCTCAATCGGAATTAGCTCAGGGAATTCAACCTCAGAGGCTAAACAAAAAATTGAAATTTTATAGAAATTCATAAGTGTCCATTCAAATATTATCGCTGGCGCACTCTCAAAAAGTCATTACAGCACTCTGATAGCGTTTGTCACTTGGCTTGAATCCAGGCTTACTAGCAGAATCCCTACAGGGCAACGGGCCAAGTGACTCGCGGTATGCGTAGGCGCTGCCTGCTCGCAGAGTATGCATCCGCAAACCGCTATCAAACCTATCTCATCAAAAATCTAAATTTAGGTAGCAGAACCAGCACCTTCAACAGTTCGCTAATATTGGCCCCACAAAAAACAGCTAGAACAATATCTAAAAAAGGTTGCAGGAAAGCTTGAGAAATCTTTCCTACAACCTGTTTCTTGCAACAACAGCCCTACGGCCAGATTTGACTGTCGTAGGGCCGCTAGCTGATAGGCAAGCTCAACCTAAATCAAAAAAGCATCTAGCTTTCTAACTTAGGCATAAGGTCTTGCATCGTTAGAATTGAATGTCTGAAGAACCCTCATCGGTTTGACCGTTGAGGACTTGGCCGCTAGCACTAAAGACAAAATCAGTCCTGTTTTCTTGGCCCAAAACCTGAGTCAGCGTGGCGACATCGCCATGACAAACCAAGGAAGGCTTGCTGTAAGTCTTTTTCATATCAAAACTCCTTGCAATTGAGGTTAATGAGTTGAAATGTACCTTTGAAAAGAACACACCCTGCTTGGACTTATAAGGTAAACACTATCAACAATCATTATGAGAGAATATGAAATTTCTCTATCGTTGCTGATACACACTACCTATGCCAAGAGCAAGCTTGTCAAAATCAGCCTATTAAGCCCCGCTTACCAAAATAAAAATAGCAAGCATCATGGCAATAAGCCCTTATTCTCCAGGAATAAAGTCATTATAACTGCCTTCCAAACGGTGATACAGTCACTATCAGCCACTTTGTTAGGCTCTGATATCATTCGGTCATAAGCTTCTTGCAAAACCTCTAAATTAATATACTTGCCTAATGCGCTTATTTTTTACCCATGACCTCCTCTAAAATTGGGCGATCGCGATTGAGAAATCCATAGTCAAAGTTGGCTGACAAATCCGCTTTGATAGGTCGCCACTGAACGGCCTCTGGTAACACACCTTCCAAAGCACGGCGCATAATCATACGGCCAAACCCCTGAGATAGTTTCTGCTCAGCAGGTAATGCTAGGCAAAATTCTATCAATCGTTTATCCATAAACGGATGACGCACCTCCAAAGAAAAACAGGCCGCATATCGATCCACTTGCTCTAATACCAAAGGCAATACGCCTTGAGTCAGCTCAAGCCAATGCTCACGCCTTAGCGTTGTAGAAGGCTCACAAGGCGGCTCTAATGCTTGAATACGCTCATTCAGCCCAATGCTTTTAGCAAAGTCATGATTGACTAAAGCATTCACACACAGAGCCTCATTGCCCCCCGCACTGCGCTTAGATTTCCATAGCCGTTGCCAAAGCGGCTTGAGCCCTTGGTGCCAAATTAAATACTTGCGTGAAACATCAAACTTGTGATGAATGAGCTGTACGATTTTGGCAAACTTCATCCATTGCCATCGTTGTAATAAGCGATGAAGATAAGGCAGGCCGTAACGCTGAATCACCTGATACTGAGAGATTGGATGCTTCTCAGAGATCGCTTGGGCTTCATAAAACAACATCTCCCAATCTCCCTGATAGGCCAACTCCCTAAGTCTCAATACACCATGACTCACGGTAGTGTCACCATCAAAACCGTCCAAAACAATTCTAAATCCCAACTCATTCGCGGCTCGATTTGCTATCCAAGGATAAAAATGGTTAGGGCCAACATAAACTTCATCTTCATAGCGCAAAATAGTTTCCACATCAGCCAAAGGACTAGATTGATCGCCATAAATATAGTGAGAAATTAAATTGCCTTTTTCTAAAACAGCATTGATAAAAGGGCGCTCATCACATTCACTCACCTGATCAAAAATGGTAGAAATCGTATGCAATTGACTCCCGTTCGTCTCCATCAGCAGATCTCTAGCAACACAGGTTACAGAAGAAGAATCCAAGCCACCGCTCAATTGAGAAGCGATTGGGAAAGCAGAACGCAAGCGACATCGTACGGCCTCGGTGAAAATCTTACGAAATTCTTGTGCATAGACCTGATCCGAAGAGAGTAAAATCTCTCGCCTAGGATCAAGCGCCCAATAGCATCGAGCATCTACTCCATCAGGCGTGATGACCATGCTATGGGCTGGCGCGAGCCGTAGAATCTTTTGAAAACTAGTGATGGTTTTATCTGCCATCGTCAAGGTCAAATAGTCACCGAGCCTCACCTCATTGAGACGCCGTGGCACCTGGGGCAGACTCAACAACGCTTTTATCTCAGAAGCAAAAACAAAACACTCACCGGGCTGATAATAGTAATAAAAAGGTTTAACACCAAAATGATCCCTAGCACAAAATAGCTTTTGTTCTTCTGCATCCCAAATCGCAAAAGCAAAATCTCCCAATAGCCTGTCTGAGCAACTTTCACCCCACTTTTCATAAGCGGCCAAAATAATGTCGCTATCGGTAATTTTTTCTGCTGCGCAATGATTCATTGCCAAAAGCTGAATCAACTCATCTCGGTTATCAATACGGGCATCTGCTGTGAGTGAAAGCCCTCCTTTCGTCAGCGGCAGAGTCTCCAGCAAAGATTCTGGCGTTGTCCACAGCATCCGGTGCCCTAGTCCAATAGGGCCATCACACCACACCTCAACACCATCAGGCCCGCGATGAGCAAGAGCATCTGTCATCTTATGCAAGTCATCAGATGCCCCAGGTTCTGCTGTGGGTTCTTGATTGAGATGATAAATGCCGACAATACCGCTCATATGCGAGACCCAAAAGTTCTATCGGTACATTGCCAAAGACGTTGAATTTGTCATCAGCCTATATCGACTCAAAGTACTTAACTGACCTACGATGACGCACCCCTCATACTCAATCCAAGCATGGGCTTCAAAGACATCCAACTCATTTTTTGCCACCCCAATGTGAAACTGATGTGAGTATCCATAGTGATTCAACAATATCTGAGCCGTTAAAGCTCGCACAAGGCACCTAGGCACACCAGGACTATAACGACTCACAAGGTTTATCACCTTGACAATAAAACCGACTGAAACAGTGTTTCCAGATGGCTGGCTGCACCACACCTGTGAAACTTTGGCCAATAGCTTTCTAACCCTGCCAAAAGGCAATATCCACAAAGCCAAACGAATAGTGTTGAGTAAGATATACCCATAGAGCAACAGGCTTTGCTGTCGCCAAGAAAGTCTCAAAAACTGACTTAACTTCTTCACCCGTCTACCTTCACCAAACCAGCGTCTCTGAGCGCCAACAGAACCTCAACCAAATCCTGCTTGCAAACCTCCGAAGATACCTCGTATTCCGCCATGATTGAGCTGTGGAGATCGGCAAAGCTACGGGAGCGCTGGGTAATCAACTCCCAAATACGAGCACCTACCTCATTTAGGCCATAGTAAATGCCAGCATCTAAATTCAGAATCACAGCTTCACCTGGCAGTTCAGAAGATATCTGAGCTTGGGTTGCTGAAATAACAGCACTCGAAGAAATTTCTAATAGGTTAGAAGTCATATAGGCTCCGATAGTTAAATCCAACTTTTGAAATAAGTATTTGAAATAAGTAATAGAACAGCCAACCAGACTAACTTCTCAAAGTGACGCAGCTTTTTTCAGGGAAGCCTATTCGTGAATACGATTAAAGACTCTTGAAACTTGACGTAATCTTACCTAAAGTATTCTTGATATTTTAGGTAAGATTACATATTTCATGCGAGCTTCAAATCAAATGTGATTTTGATAAGGCATATTGATTAATTCAAGATTTGAACTCAGTGTATAAGCGCTGAGCAATTGGATAACAATGACTGCTTTATCCAAAGCAGTCGTTTCACCAAGCCTAATCAATATAACCATTAATCAATTACTGAGACGTGGGTTGTAAGGAATTATACCGAATATATAATCCTCATTGAATTGCCTAACTTTTGGTAGTGCAATTAAGTGGTAGTGCAATTAAGGTAAATCATAGAGCATAGAGGAAAATACGATGTAGCTTTTGTGCCACTGCGATGCTATGCCACTCTCCCATAGGCTCAACCACTTGGCAGATCAACCACTGGCAGAGTCTGAAAAACCAAGCCATGCAAGAGCAGTGGTTATACTCTCAGGCCTTGCTGGCGCTCTGCAAATGGAGGTCAATCGGCCTTCGATTGGATGCATATACCGACGCATATTCTGAAAGATTCCACCAGCAAGTAGGCTGCTGAGCGGGAGCACGAAAAAAAGATCGCAGAGAAAGTAGCCGTTAGCGCGACCGATATAGTTGTCGTGCCGATCATAATTGTCGCTTTTAAATCTCAACTTAAAACTTAAAACCGTGACTATTGTTCTAATCATTCTGTTCTAATCATTCCTCGCCGAAACAATTGTCGCGGCCCGACATGGCTATGGACATCTGACACATTGTGAACGAACTCGAAGCCCCCCAGAGAGATCGGCAATTTTCTCTTGAGAAATACCATCACAAACGCTC
>JAAUPS010000245.1 GCA_012033015.1 Phormidesmis sp. RL_2_1 | reverse complement strand
TGTGTCACTTCTTCTGGTTGTAGCTGTACATTACCCATCAATTTCACTTGATCGGCATAAATTGGAGACTGAATGAGATCCTGAATCCATGGAGATATCTGAATAAGCTGTGGAGTGGCTTCTAACGTGGCGATGTGGCTGAAGATAGGGCCAAAATCGGCATGTGGGGGGGCAATTTGTATGGGTTGTACTATGACTTGCTCGGATGTGCTGGCTGTTTTCCACCAGCGAGGGATATTGAGGTCTACTGCTTGCCAGTTTTTGGGATATGTCTCTGTCGCAGTTAGGACGGCTATAGGAACGAGCATTTCTGATGGGGTTATACCGCCGTGATAACCATTTTTTTTGCTTTTGCAGTAACGAAGTTTCTCTGTCCAGGGGGCAATGATTGAATGGTTTTTTTGAACAAGGACACGGTCTCCTAAAACCTGGAGTTCCTGCTCCCCAGGATGACCGTCATCTACTCGCCAACGTTCACCGCCTTCTGAGCTTTGGTATTGGGTGTTATTGTGCAGTATATGACCGTGATCGCTGGTAATAATCACTATTCGCTTAGAAGTTCGAGCCGCTTGTAATATGGGTTGCAGTACTTTAATGCGATCGCACGTCCAAGCAATATCAACCTGCTCCCCTTTTTCAAGCAAATCATCTACAGCGTTGATGACTATCCCAATAACCTGATTTTTGTCGGATTCGATAGCGCTATAAAGTTCGTCAGAGAGGGCAGGTGTGTCGCTTGCCTGAATGTTTTTTTATGGAACAGCAAAGGTGGCATATTCCGTTTGCTATGCCTTACTAAATCGGGATGGTTACAAAAACCCTGTACTTCTTTGTTGCTTGCGCCTTGACAGAGCTGTCCACAGAGAAGACTCATTCGAGATACGTCGGTGACAGAGGGAATTGCGGCTAACCCAGCTTGAATAGAATAGTCTTGACTCTCCGGGCTGATGAGATGCCAGTTCTGCTGAATGAGATCGCCTAACAATTCGTGCGTGATAGACACGCTCAAGCCATCGAGCACGATGAGTAGAACTGGGTGAGTCTCTGCAAGTGGCGCAACCACTGTTGCTAGAATTTGTTCAACCGGAAGCACAGACTTGCGTGTAGAACCAACTGCCGTCCAATCTTTGAGAAGGTGAGCAAACTGCTGTGAGTGAGCTTCTCGGATAGCCGTAATGGTTTCAAATAGCTTGCTGTAAGCCGTAGCCAGTTCTCTGTTTGGTTCGGCCATGGGCAGGAGGCGTCTGGCCCAGTCCAGAAAACTGCCTTCTTGGGTGTGGTAGGCGATCGCCTCTTCTAGCGCTATTGGCTTCGCAGCAGGCGCTATTTTGTAAGTAACTAGCCACTGAGCCAGGCGTAAAGCCATGTCAAGGCGCTCTAACCGACGCTCAGAAAGAAATTGAATAGCTTGCTGATGGCTTTTGACAATCTGGTAGGTTTGAGTGAGCTTATCCAGCTTAGACTGAGCAGGCCCTTTGAGAAGGGCGATGAGCTGTTTGCTCAAATCGCTAAGGTGTTGATTGAACCCCAGCTCTGAGACGGTGCTGAGATAAGCAAAGCCTTCTGCGCTCACTTCTGCCAGAATAGCGTCGCTTCTCTGAATGAGCGCTTGTTGAGTAGCGTTAGAAAAAGCGGCTAGTGCCTGGTTTGCAGCGATGCTCCAGGCATTCATAGTACTCAATTGAGGTGATTGGCCTGAGAGGAATCGCTCTTCAAATTTGCCAATGGCTTTTTCGAGCTTGTTTTGAGCATCAGGGTGAAAAATGACATGAGCGGCTAGCCCTAGGGGCAAGGCATCGGGAAGTGGGTTATTGGCTACGCAGTTCAGAATGGTTTCGGCGGCGGTGCCCGCTTGTGTCACCAG
The DNA here is from genome assembly GCA_012033015.1 of Phormidesmis sp. RL_2_1. Classification (GTDB taxonomy): domain Bacteria; phylum Cyanobacteriota; class Cyanobacteriia; order Phormidesmidales; family Phormidesmidaceae; genus Phormidesmis. The sequence goes on along the minus strand of JAAUPS010000245.1, from coordinate 5,688 downwards.
CCAGTTGCGAGCGGCAAGGCAGAATTCTTCGGTCGATTGGCGGTAAAGGGCTACGTGATCTTGATGGGCTGACCACTCCAAAATGGCGGCGACATCAGGTCGCTCGGCTGTTAGCTTAAGGCCATGCTCTAGCAATAGTGGCCATACGACTTCAGCATCTAAAAATCCGCCCATTACAGGAGAGTAGCGGTTGGCAGGCATCCAATCCAACAAGGCTTGAGGTATCCAGGGATGCTGGATAAGTCGGGGGTCTATGTTGGTCGCGCGAAAAATGGATTTAATGATTTGCCAGGAATCTATAGAAAATAGGCGCTGTTTGACTAAGCGAATGAGAATGTCTTCGGCTAAGTCGTTTTCACTGAGCGGTGTGATCAGCACCTGAATCGTTTCCTTTGAGCTAGCTTTAGGGCTCGTTTTGGCGCTTTCAGAACCTGCGGGCTGTGGGCCATTTGGAGGGCAATGCGGAAGGCCAGTGGGGAATCGCACTGGTCAATGACATAGGACTGATCGCCATCTTTTTGATGCCGGTTACCCGTCCAACGACCTTGGGCATGAATGCCAATCACCCTACTGCTGTGTGAGTGAAGCGCGATTCCGTTGGAAGGCTTCACCATCGCACTGACCTGAGCCTTAATTTGATTGAACGTGGGGGCCGCTATCATGAACGATGATTCTCCTTGGAAGCGCTCTGGGTGAGCGTCTCTTCAATAATCCAGCTAATGCTCAAGCGCATATTTTGCCCTGGTTTAAGATCTTTTCCTAGGGTGATCAACGTGTCTTGTGCTGCTTTAAATCCGATATCAGTCTGGCTACCTTCGCTAATCGTTCGAGTGATTGTAATGTCTTCGGTAGTAGTGTCCGTTGGCTTGATGACTTTAGGCACAGGGGGTACGAGGGCAGGCAGAGGCGAGATGGGGGGAGCAATGACGGCTGGGCTAGTGGGTGGTGGGGCGATCTGCTGGGTGAGCAGTCGGACAGCTTGATTTTGTGATTGCTTGATTTGTGACGCTAGAGGGATAACATGCTCATCGCTACTGAGGGCTTTCGTGAGGCCACTTAGAATGCTCTGTGCTTCTGGCTGGCGCTTATCTCTGAGAGCGGTAATGCCTTGAAAAATATCCAAGCTAATACTTTCTAGCGTGCCAGTGAGGGTGGCGGCTTTTTTCAGGCATTCGGCCATGGCGGCTTCGGAGGTGGCGATCGCAACATTCGCCAAAGCTTCAACCCCTTCGTCAGCGCTGGCTAAACTCATTTTTTCTAGCATCGCCAGGGTGGTGGTTGCGGTGGCTAGGCGATCGCAGTCTTTATCTACAGCCAAAACTTCCAGCGCGTCTTCTAATGCCTTGGCATAGCTCTGACAAGCTTCCAGTCGGGCTTTAGCAGTTTGCCGCACTTTCGTTTCTAACTCGGCAACTGTGCTGGCTTTGCGTAAGGCAGCGACTGACAGGCCAAAAATATTTTTGGCTCGCTGTAGGGCAACTGTCCAATCAGCTTCATCGGGTAGCTTTTGTTCGCGCAGTTCGCAGTCACTCGGAATCTCTTTGAGCGTGACATCAGTAGGATGGTTGTGACGAAAAAAACTGCGTCCGGTTTGCTCTGCGTAGGTGAGTATCACCAAATTTTGCAATTCCTTGGAGAGGCCCATAGGTTTGGGATAATCAATCCACTGGCGCAGATTGCCCACTCGGGGAACACCGCCTGCTTTAGCGATTTCTTTGGTGAAGTGGTTTTTCCATTGCTGCCCAAGGACAAAGTGAGTTTCTGCCATCTCTCCAAGCATTAAAGGATTAGCGACTTGCTTGAGTAAAGGGCGCGCTGGGCGATCAACTTCAACTCGTCCATCGGAGGTTTGTGTCGCTTGGCTAATGTACTGATAAACCTTTTGCAGTGTGCCAATTTTGCTAGTATCTATTTCAAAGGCTGGCGCAGATGGAAACTCGTGAGCGAGCGCCTGCGATAGTAAGTGCTTTAGCCCGTCCGAAAGGTTGGCTGCGATTGGCGGCTGTAGGTCAAATCCTGGCTGTAAGGAAACGAACTGCTCGTTTAGCTCTAGGCTGAGCGCGTTGTCTAAAGACTCTCGGGCGGTGCTAATTCCATAAGCGGCATCTATATGCTGGCGAACTCTTTGCCGCAAGACGCTGCGCTGATTTTCGAGGAGAGATTTGGCCGTTTGTCGATCCTGAGGTGATAGGTGATTGGCATAGCCTGAGAAACGCTCTCCTGTCAGCACATGATCTAAGATCAACAGCGTGCCCAGCTCTTTTTTAGCATCTTCGCTAAAAAAGAGGGAATCCAACAGAGGGTTTTGGCACCCTCAGCATGGCTCTCTTTAAAGGCTTCGCACTTTTGACGATCATCTTTGGGTGAGAAGGTGGTTTCATCAAAGGGATAGTCAATGATGAGTTTCCATCGATCTTCTAAGTTCTCGAAGGAGCTTTCGGGCAGTTCTCGAATATTGCCAAAGATTACAACACAGGAGCGTTTCGTATTTTTCCAAATAAATTCGTGATATTGCTCAAACTGGTCTTCGCCTTGAATGGCGAACTGGGTATAAACCATATCTCGAATCAGACGAATGCGATTGCCGCGATTGTCTTCCCGCTCGGCTTGCTTGAGAATAGTCTCGGTATCGACACCGGAAAGCTGTACGGAAATGCTAGGATTCGACATTTCTTCGCCAATGCGAATTTCGCCGATGCTGGCGGCCCAGTCTCTGCAACGACGTAAAACTTCCTGGCTTTCTCTGCCGGGAATAGGAGACTTAATAGTGCCGTGATTAAGACTGGCTAAGCGCTCGGCGGTAAGTCCGCGCAAAGATTCTACTTCGGGCACGAGAGCGGAGAGCAGGAGTGTTTTAATGAGGCGATCATCGTTGCGAAAGGCGATGCGCTTGGGATCGCTGAGGGGAAGTTTTTCGAGATCTTCTTTAGCGCCGTGGGTCTTTTCTAACTCGCCAAGCAGCTTTTGCTGGTAGAGCCGTTTGGCATTGTTGAAATGGATAGCCATTTCGGGGCTGAAGGCTTCATCGCCATGGGCGACGACATCGAACAAGTCACCCACCGGTACAATATCGCCGACAGTAAGGCTCTCGCGGTGATCTACTAAGAGCTGCATCATCACTTTGAGGGCGGTGCGTTCTCGCTGCAAGACGCTAGAAACAGCGATGAGGGTTTGTACCAGAGCTGGGCTAAAGGGATATACCTTGCGAAACATTTCCCTGTCGCCCTCGCTGGTGAGCAGCGTATTCATGACCGATTCGCGCACTTTGGCGGTTTGCTCAAAGGCGGCATCGAGTTCTTCACGAGCGGCTTTGCTTTTGCACTTGAGTACTCTTTTTTCGGCGATCGCAGGCAAGTTCCGATCTTCTAGGGTAATGCGATGGAAGCGGCCTTCCCAATGCTTGAGCGCGTCGCTAAAGTTGAGGCGTTCTGCGCCGGGGATAGAGTCGCCAATCAGTTCGCTTAAGTCGCGCTGACGGGCTACGAAGCTAACGATAGGAATAGGGCGATCGGCTTGTTGGGCTTCGACAAGCTTGGAGAGTTTTTGGCCTTCTTGATGAATAAACTTGAGGTCGGTGGCGCGGCTAGCGAGCCAGAGAATCAGCTCATCTAAAAATAAAATAAGGGCATCGTAGCCAAGGGCTCTGGCATGTTTGCTAATGACAGAAAGCCCCTGGTCTAAAGAGATGAAGGCTTCGCCTTTGGCCCCAGCTTGAATATCGTAGGAGCTAAAAAATTGCTTAACGAGATCGCCGATCAACTGGGTGCGTTCTTCGTTGCCGGGGCCAGCGGCAATGGCAGCGGCAAATCTCTCATTATCCCAACCACCGGAGAGTTCGCCCCAGCCGCTGGTAGTGCCCTGGCTAAGCGTGCTAAAAAATGCTTCGTCTCCCATCGTTTGCCGTAGCGCTTGGGCATCGGTGAAGAGTCCTTCGGCTAGGTACACGCCGGGGATGGGGGCTTCGGGGTGATGACGGCGAACAAAGTCTACATAGCCGCCAAGAATGCCGGATTCCATGTCGGTAGCGCCGATCATGTGGTAAGGCACGAGCAGGAATTTTTTGCCGGTGATCCAGTCGTTGTGCTTGGTAATGACGGGGGCAAGTTCTTTAATGCTTTTGGCTTCGGGAATGCCTTCTAAGATGAGGTTAAGTACGGCCATAAAGTGACTTTTGCCGCTGCCAAAGCTGCCGTGGAGGTAGCTGGCTTTGCTGCTGTGGCTATTGACGGCGCTGCTGATAAAAGTAAGCGCGTTATCGAAGCAGTCTGTCAGTTCGGGGGTGACTACGTAGTCGCGCAGGGTGCTTTCGGGGCGAGTAACGCCTTCGGTGAGTTTGAGCACATAGTCGCCTGTTTGAATGCGCTCGGGAATGTCGATAAGGTCTTTAATAAGAGTCATAGGGGTAGAGAGTAGAATTTCGTGATAAGAGATTTGAATAGCAGATCTTTTTGCAATGAGCACTTGGCACTACAGCTAGTACTCACCATCAGAATCTATGAGTTTGTTAAGCATGGCTTGAATAACCGGCCTAAGTAGAGGAAGCTCTTCTTTTGTGGTGCTCCAAACAACGACTAAATCGATACCGAAGTAAACATGAGCGAGTCGATCTCGCATCCCAACGAGATCTTTCCAGGAGATTTCTGGATGCTGTTCACGCAGCGATAGGGGAATTTGTTTGGCGGCTTCACCAATAATTTCGATGGCCCGTGTCAGAGCAAGTATTGTTTTATCATCCGCTTGAAACTCATCGAAGGTGAAGCCTTCGATAAATTGCTCTGCTAAGCTAATGTGAGTCAAGATGTCTTGGAGATAGTCTCGGATGTCTCGTTTGACCATAGATAAATTACCTCCTGTAATATTCTTTTGCCAATGTATGGCTTAAGCGCTCTTTTCATTACTAAATCGACTTTTTTCCCCAGCGTATCGCTGATAAAGCCTTCGATTTGGCCGTAGGTAATCAGGCCCAGTCGAAAGCTGGGATCGAATTCAACGAGGATATCTACGTCGCTGTCTTCGGTTTGCTCACCGCGTACGTAGGAACCGAAGATGCCTAATTCGATGATGTGATAGTCGTTTTGAAGCTTTGGTTTGAGCTGGGCAATTTGAGTTTTGATGGTTTCTAGGGGTTCCATGAGCTGGCTATGGTTTGGCTTGCTTTTATTGTGTCGCAAAAGCTATGATCATCGTTTGCTTTTGGTTTTTTTGGTTTTTGCAGTTGAAAAAAGATCCACGATCTATCATCCGATCTTGATGTACTTCTTGATGCTGTTTCGGTATTTTTTTATTCACTTTCTGGTTTGAATCATATTGTTTGAATAAATTTGTGGGTATTCTCCATGGTTCTGGACTCTTTACTTTTGTAATATCTTCTACATCTTGATCAGTTCTTCCATATTTCAAATCAATAACGAAATAAGCTCCCAAAAAGATCAAAATATGCCAGGTTCCATGCAACCAAGTATATAATGAATCTCCTGGATCACCAGCCACAATAAATAAAACAAATCCTGATACAACCAATATTGCTGCCAAAATACCACTCAAAATATACATCTTGATCCTGTTCTTTGACATGAATAGACCAACAAATACAATAGATAAGAGGAAAATTGCACCAACACTTGATCCAACATAAATTATTGAATCTAAATTTCTCACAATTGGTAGAAATACTATTGCCTGAAAAAC
>JAAUPS010000244.1 GCA_012033015.1 Phormidesmis sp. RL_2_1 | reverse complement strand
CTGAGGCGGCGATGGTCTGGGTCGTCTTCGGTGATCATGCTATGCATCATTAGCTGTGCTGACCTGGGCAATGGGATAGGCAGTATACCGCCGCCCGTTGCTGTCGTACGGTTGCGCACAAAGCGTGGGTCTTTGAGGAAGCTCACGCAGTCGTCGTAGCGGGAGAGAATGTAAGTATCCAGGATGCTGATTTTGCCGTGAAAAACGGGCGACTCTTCGCGCATCCATTTATAGTATTCGTATTTGTTGTCGGCGAACTCTTTTGAGTTTAGATCGGGCGGAAATTTGAGCTTTGAAGCGGTTTGTGTGGCGACCATTGTCGAAGTCTCCCAGTGAGTAAATGCGGGTGATAAAACAGTCTTATCTGCGGCGGCTATCCTAATACAATTGGCAGGCTTTCATAAGAATGAATGCCGGGCGTGGTTTCAACCTCAATTTCTGACGGATCGACCGCTAAACGTAAATTGGGATTGCGCTTGAGTAGATTGCTCAGCGCGATTTTGGCTTCCATGCGAGCTAGCGGCGCACCTAAGCAGGCGTGAATGCCGCTGCCGAAGCCAAGATGCTTATTGGGACTGCGCTCTATATCAAACACCTCTGGGTTTTCAAATACATCTGGATCGTGATTAGCCGCGCCGATGCAAGCAGTAACGATTGACCCTCTAGCAATACTGACACCATGAAGCACCATATCTTCTCCGACGTAGGCTGGTTCTGTTGTATACACCGGAGAGTCGAACCGAAGAATCTCTTCTACTGCCGATTCGATTAAGTCTGGATTTGCTCGCAGTTTTGCGAGCTGATCGGGATGGCGAAGTAGTGTAAGAACGCCGTTCGTAATCAGATGAACGGTGGTTTGGTAGCCTGCCGTGATGATGAGGAAAACCATACTAACAATTTCATCTTCGCTGAGCTTTTGCCCCTCTTCTTCTGCTTGAATCAGGCCAGTGAGCATATCATTGCCTGGATTCTCTCTTTTCCGCTCAATGAGTTCACGAATAAAGTCAGATAGGCGCGGTACATCCCACAACATTGTGAGCATCATGCGTACGCCTGCAAATCCATTAATAATGGCCTCAATTCCTTTGTAAAATTTGGGCATATCTTCATCGGGTACGCCGACCATTTCCTGGATAACGGTAACGGGAATGGGCAGAGCGTAAACTTCTTTGAGATCGACTGAGCCATCTGCTTTGCTAGTGGCTTCCGCTTTGTCGAGGAGGTTGTTGGTCAGCGTGTCTATGCGGCCAGCTAACTCGGCCATAGACTTTCGCGTAAAGGCCTGATGCACTAAGCTACGCAGTCGCCTATGGTCAGGATCGTCCGACCCAATCATGCTGTGCAGTATCAGGTCGGTTGATTTGGGGAGCGGAATAAATGAAGGGAGGAATGGACTGTCGAGATCGATTGTGCGATTGTCACGGACGACTCTAGGGTCTTTTAGCAGGGCAACGCAGTCCTCGTAGCGAGAAACAACGTACGCTTTACCAGGCACGTACTTACAGTGTGCAACGGGCGCTTCTTGGCGCATCCACTTAAAGTATTCGTGTTTGTTATTAGCAAACTCTTTGGAGGTAAGGTCGGGAGGCGTTTGTAGGTTGTTAAGCGTCTGTAGGGTTGTCATCTGTTTTAGAGTTGTGTTTATGGTAGATATGCGAACAAAAGTAGATATGCGAACAAAAGAGTATTAGATGCTTTCTAGCCACATGCGAGCGTCTGTGAGCTGAGCGCGAGAAAACATTCGCATTTCAGTCGTTAACGCTATACCGGCTGATGCCGTCATATTGGTTAGCCAATCAAGGTCGGTTACCAGTGCGACACGAGAGAACTGAATATTGTGAGCAGTTGCAACCTGAATGTTATTCCAGAATTTTGCTGGGCTAAAGCCGATGCGACTGCGAACCTCGTGTAGAATTCGCAGTTGACCGTACTTCCGCATATCTAATTCTATTTGCGTCAGGATTTGTTTTGAAGTCCAATCATCAACATTGCCAGCGGTACAAAGCTCTACAAGGTTAGTACCAGGCTTGCGTCTATACTCGATCATCAGTCAGTCTCCAGTGGTGAATTATCAAAATTTGAAGCGCTAAAAGCAGCAAAATTACGGTGCATTCTTCAGCCATATCCTGGCCTCCTCAACTTTCGATCTTGTGAATACTCTCACTTCAGCCGAAAGCGTACTGCCTGTGGAAGTTGCCATCTTCTTTAGCCAAGCAGCATCTGTAACCAGTGCAATATGCGAAAAGCCTTTGTCATGGGCCAAGGCAAATCTGGCATCTTTCCAAAAAGTCGAGGGGTCAGTTCCGTAAGGGCTACGAACCTCATGCAAAATACGGAGCTGACCATGCTGCTCCATATCAGCTTCTATCTGCTCAGCGATATTGACCGACCCTGTCTCAGGTGAATCATCGTCTGTGACCAGCTCTACAATATTGTTATCAGGATTATTTTTATAAGCAATCATCAGCGAACCTCAATTTTCAGAATGCCAGAGAACAAAATTAATGGGCAGTTGCAAGCCATTCACGGGCTTCTGTAATTTGAGAGCGCTCATACACCTTCATCTCAAACGGATACAGCCCACTGATAGCTTCAGCGACAGTCTTGACCCACTTAGCATCTGCCACAATCGCCGCATGGCTAATTTTTTGAACCTTGCTAATCTGCTTGAGATCAATCCACAGCGCCATCGGGTCTATCCCTTTAAAGTCACGGATATCTTCTAAAACGCGTAGCTTTTCATATTTAGCTAGGTCTACCTCCACCTCTTTAATCACGTTGTCAATATCTGCTGCTGTAATTTTTCCTTCTACAACAATCTCTACCACTGGAGTATCTTCAATGCGGTTGTATTGAAGACCAGATTCTAATTCTTCATCAGATGCTGTAATGAGCCAGTTACGGGCCGCGTCAATGCTGGCACGGTCAAACGCTTTCACTTCCGCAGAAAGCACGTTACCTGCCGCTGCTGCGATCGTACGCATCCACTCAGCATCAGCAACTACAGCAACATGGCTAAAGTCATTTACATGCTTCAGGCCAAACTGAGCGTCTTTCCAAAGTGCCATCAAATCCATACCCTCAAAGCTACGGATTTCTTCAAGCAAGCGCAGCTTGCCATGCTTTTCGATATCAGCTGTCATTTGTGAGATCGCGCGTTCAAAGTCGGCCTCAGTTAACTTTCCTTCAACGGCGATTTCTACAACGTTGTCATGGGAATTGTTTTTATACTCAATCATGATATGTTCTGTCTTTTTCATTATGTGACTGACTGGTCATATTGTAGCGATAAGATTTTCCATTAAGGTAGACGGTATTGTCTTCTTTACAAATCTACGCGTTGCAAAACAGCTAGTGACTCACGATTGACGATCGCGCACGGATCTACCTGATTCAATCTGTTCTGCCGGATGCAAGATGACGCGATCGCCCACCGTTAAACCTTCTTCAACAGCAGCTTCCAAATCACTCCGATGGCTAATGGTGAGCTGACGCTGTTGTACTTTTCCATTCTCAGCAACAAAGGTGCACCAAGTCTGATCTTCGCATCGAAATAATGCGCTCAAAGGAATTTTTAGAACATCTTCGCCTGTCCAGGTAACGATCTGCGCTTCTACCCGATAGCCATCGCCTAAAGACGGTGGCGGACTAACAAAATCTGCAATCACATTTACTCGCTGTTCTTCTACGCCGAGGGCGGAAACCTCCGTAAAAGCAGACGGTTCAATGTAGCGAACCTTGGCCTCTAGCGAGGCATCACCACCCCAATGTTCAATCTGAATTAAAGCGCCGGGTTCTACCTTAACGGCATCGGTAGAGAGGATATCTATGACCAGCTCTAGCTGACCCGCATTGCCCACTTCCAACAGCGGCTCACCCGCCTGAACAGAACGAGCGCTTTTCTGCATCACTCGTAGTACATTGCCAGCAGCGGGCGCGGATACGGCTGCACGCTGAGCTTCATCGGCGAGATTTTCTAAGGATGCCTCAGCGCTAGCGATCTGAGCGCGGTAGACATCTTCTAAGTAATCGGGGTCTTGTTGTTCCGCCACTAGGACGGCGCGAGCACTGCGAGCAGAGGCGACGTTAGCGATCGCGGCTTCTACCTGACGCTGTGCCGCTTCTACTTCTTGTTGGCGACGGGTTTCAGCCAGCTCTGCATCTTCTCTCACTTGGCGAGACTGGGCACCGGCTGCTTCAAGTGACTGGGCGCGGGCGCGATCGCGACTCGCCTGTTCTAACGTTGCCTGCGCTTCTTGATAGCGGGCTTCGGCCTGACGTTGAGCGCGATCGCGGCATTGATTTGAGCCTCTGCCTGGGCTAAGGCAGCGGGCTTGGTGCGCTGAGTTTCCACCCCGGCTAGCTGAGCGCGGGCTTCTGCGAGCTGCGCTTGAGCGGCCTGCACCTGCGTCTCTAATGGCAGCGGATCGATTTGAGCCACGACTGCGTTTTGTGAAATAGGATCGCCGGGTTCTAGGGTAATTCGAGATAGACGGCCTGAAACCGGGGCGGCGATGATGAAGCGATCGCGCACTCTCGTTTTACCTTCCGCGTCCACCGTATCCAACAGCGTGCCTCGCTGCACTGCTGCCAAATCCACGGCAATCGGCTGCGGTCTTAGGGCAAAGGCGATTAACCCGATAGCCCCGAGCCCTGCCAGCCAGTAGGGTAGGCGACGCGGTAGGCGTTTGCGAAGTGACGACAGCGGCGGCACACCGGAAGAATCTGATTCTGGTTCGGGTTCTAAATCGGTTGATGGCTCCAAAGCAGGCGCACCAGAAGACTTCAAAAGCGGTAACCGCAGTCGCGAAAAAAGAGACTGATGGGGTTGTTTTGGCATCTGTTTATGTTGCATTTGGGTTTCCTCCTTATTCGCGAGTTTTAAGCACGGCAATCAAATCTAAACGGTTGAGCTGACGGCGGATGAGCCAACCTGAGGCGACTGCCGTCAGGGTAATGACGACAAAGGCGTAAACATAGCTGGAAGACGGCACAATTAACGGAAGCCGAAATATCTCACTGTCGTAGGCGGTGCTAATGAGCGCTGCTAAGCCATAGCCCATAGCGCAGCCCAACGGAATCGCTAGCGCGGTGACAATAGCCTGCTCTCCTAGCAAAATCACCGCAATTTCGCCCTGGGTAAAGCCAATAATCCGCAGGGTCGCCAGCTCCCGGCTGCGCTCAGAGAGGGCAATGCGGGCCACGTTGTAAACCACGCCAAAGGCAATCACGGCTGCAAACACCACCAGAACGCCAGTCATAGCCGCAAATGAGCCGGTGATTTGTTCGTTGAACTTGGTAATGAGGCGATCGCGCAGCGCTACACTTGCCACCGCCGGGGTTTCCTTGAGCTGTTCGTACAATGGTGCTAGCTGATTGCTATCTACTGCCAAATAAGCCCCCGAAATGGTCTGACCTTCTCGCATCAGCTCATTGAGCGCATGAATATCCATGTAGGCCCCTAACCCAATCAGTTCATCGACCAGATCTACCACCAACACTTGGCGAGTCGGCCTTTCACCTTCTAGCACCTCCAGGGTCAAAAAGTCGCCACGCGCGATGCCGAGTTTGTCTGCCAAAGATGAGGTCAAAACAATGCCTGATTCGGGCGGTTCTACGGGCTGTAAGTCTTTATCGAGCAGTCGCCGTAGCTCGCTGTGGGGTTCGATGCCCGTAATGCCGCTCAAATAGGTTCTATGCTGAAACCTTAGCCGAGCGGGAACCGACCGAAAGGGCTCACTTTGCAAGACACCAGGGAGTTCCATCAGCTCATAGCGGGCGCGGCTAGAGAGCGGCTGATTGAAAATCAGCGTGACATCTTCTCGTTGAATTTGGCGGAACTGAAGCTCCACAATGTATTGAGTCGCACCTTCAAAGTAGCGACCGATAACTAAAATAGCGACCGCCAGAGCAATCCCAATCACCGCTAGCCCCGTTTGCACGATGCGACGCTCCAGATTGCGTAAAATAATTTGAACGACGGGTGAAAGGAATCGCTTCAGGCCCAAACGCTCTAGTAGGGTGGCTCGGTACATTGTCGGCGGCTCGGGGCGCATCGCTTCGGCAGGCGGTAGGGAAACCGCTCGGCGAACGGCCTGCACGGTGCCGACAATCGCTGCCAACCCACTAACGCCCACCGCCGTTAATAACAGCGTTGGCTCCAGCCGGTATTGCAGTACCGGAAACTGAAAATATTGGGTGTATAACTCCGTCATCAAAAATCCTAGCCAGCTCCCTAAAGCCGTGCCCAGCACTGCGCCGCCGAAGGTAATCAGGAGTACCAGCTTGAGGAAATGAAAGCCGACATCGAGATTGCTATAGCCAAAGGCTTTGAGCACGGCAATCTGTTCTCGCTGGGTACTCACAAGCCGAGCCATCACCAAATTCAGCAGAAAAGCGGCAATCCCCAAAAAGATCAGCGGCACCATAATCGCAGCGGCAGATAAGCCCTGAATTTCGCTATCGAGTAGCTGGTGAGAGACTTGGCTAGAGCGTCCATAAGCCCCTAATCCACCGTAGGGTTTAACGAGTTGGTCCAGCCGAAAGAGAACGTCTTCCTGGCTGGCTCCTGGCATCAGCGACAGAGCAACATCATTAAAAGCCCCTTTCAAATCGAACGCCGTAGACAGCGCCTCCTGGTTCATCCATAGCACCCCAAAGCGCTGAGGATCGGGAAATAGTTCGCCAGCGTTAATCTCGTAAATGTATTCTGGCGATAGGGCAATGCCGACAATCCGTAGCTGTTGCCAGCGCTCGTTAATGACCGCGCCTAACGTATCGCCAATGTCTAAACTGTTGGCCGTGGCAAACGCTTCGCTGACTAAGACCTGGTCACGCCTGCCGGGTTCGATATACTGACCCCGACGAATGAACAAATCGTTTAGCATGGGCGTTTGTTGTTCAGGAATAGAAATGAGACGCCCGGTAGCCGGTTCGCTCAAGCCGGGTACATCCAGGTTCACATTCACGACAACTCGCGTCTGCACCTGCTGCACGCCCGGAGTCTCTCCTATGCGAGCCGCGAGAGAATCGGGTGCACGTTTAAGCGGCACAAAGACATCGGCAAAGCGATAGCGGTCGTAGTAAGTCTGCTGGGTGAGCTGCAAGGAATCGTAGGCGCTCATCATGGTGACCAGGCAGGCGATACCGCAGGCAACAATGAGAGTAATGGCAATTACCTGGCCTTTGAGCTGAACGAGATCTCGCAGTAGCTTGCGGTCGAGCGATTGCATATCACCACTCCAGCTCGGCGGGCGTGGCTTTGTGCTGATTGTGCTCTATAGAAACAATCTCGCCGCTGCGCATGGTGAGTACCCGGTCTGCCATCGCCGCAATTCCGGCGTTGTGCGTAATCACGGCGATGGTGGTGCCTAGCTCTGTATTGACTTGGGCAAGGGTTTCTAGCACGAGTTTGCCGGTTTGAAAGTCGAGGGCTCCGGTGGGTTCGTCGCATAGGAGAACTTGGGGGCGTTTGGCAATGGCGCGGGCGATCGCAACTCTTTGTTGTTCTCCGCCTGAAAGCTGTGAGGGAAAATGATCGACGCGATCGCCTAGCTCG